>NZ_JBEXUI010000008.1:0-241722 GCF_040614395.1 Nocardia sp. NPDC005998
GGTCCCGGACTGTTCCTGGTGTACGCGGTGTGTGGCATCTTCGTGTTCTTCATCCTGCGGGCGCTGGGCGAGCTGGTGCTGCATCGTCCGTCCTCGGGATCGTTTGTTTCCTATGCGCGTGAGTTCTATGGCGAGAAGCTGGCTTTCGCGGTCGGGTGGATGTACTTCTTCCACTGGTGCATGAGCGGGATCGTGGATATCACCGCGATCGCGACCTATGTCCACTACTGGGGAACGTTCCACGTAGTTCCCCAGTGGTTCATCGCGTTCATCGCCTTGGCGGTCGTTGTCGCGATCAACCTGATCTCGGTGCGCTGGTTCGGTGAGCTCGAGTTCTGGGCGGCATTGATCAAGGTGGTCGCGTTGGTCGCCTTCCTGATCATCGGAACCGTCTTCCTCACCGGCAGATTCACCATCCAAGGGCAGTCCACGGGGTTCGGCGTGCTCACCGACCACGGCGGCCTGTTCCCGACCGGTCTGCTGCCACTGGTCACCGTCACCACGGGCGTCGTATTCGCTTACTCCGCAGTGGAATTGGTCGGTACGGCGGCGGGTGAGGCGGAGAGTCCGGAAAAGATCATGCCGCGGGCCATCAATTCGGTCATCGCCCGCATCGCGCTGTTCTACGTCGGCTCGCTGGTGCTGCTCGGCCTGCTGCTGCCCTACACCGCTTTCAAGTCCGGCGAGAGCCCGTTCGTCACCTTCTTCTCGAAACTCGGTGTGGGGGGCGCTGACTCGGTCATGAACCTGGTGGTGTTGACGGCGGCTTTCTCCAGCCTCAACGCAGGCCTGTACTCGACCGGTCGGATCCTGCGGTCGATGTCGATGAACGGCAGTGCGCCCCAGGCGGCCGCGCGAATGTCGAGTGGTGGTGTGCCCTACGTCGGCATTCTCGCCACCGGTGCCATCGCGCTGATCGGTGTCGGATTGAACGCGGTGGTACCCGAGCATGCCTACGAGATCGTGCTCAACATGTCCGCGCTCGGCACCATCACCGCCTGGGCGGCGATCATCCTGTGTCAGCTGAAACTGTGGCATTGGTGGCGCAAGGGCCTGG
The DNA here is from genome assembly GCF_040614395.1 of Nocardia sp. NPDC005998. NCBI lineage: Bacteria > Bacillati > Actinomycetota > Actinomycetes > Mycobacteriales > Nocardiaceae > Nocardia > Nocardia sp. NPDC005998. The sequence continues at coordinate 1,058 of NZ_JBEXUI010000008.1, forward strand.
CCGAGCGTCCGTCGTTCCGGTTGATCGGTGCGCCGTACACGAGTATCGCGACGCTGGTATTCCTCGCCGGGGTGGTCGCGTTGATGGCATCCAGCGACGACAGCGTGCAACGCGGCGCGGTGATCGCGGCGGGGGTGATCATGATTCCAGCCTTGGTCGGCGGATGGTTCCTGACCCGTGGCCGAGTACTCGCCATCGTGAAAGAACGTGAGGTACGCCATGATTCCCGATAGCACTGCGCTCGTCACGGCCGAAAGGATCCGACGGATGAGCCCTGGGGCGCGAGTACGTTTTGTACTCGAATTGTCCGCCATCGTCGGAAAGGCTCACGTCTTCACCCATCCCGATATGACCGCTCGCTATGTCATCGACTGGACCGGCCGTTGGCACGGTGGCACCACAGCGGTGGTGCGTCCCGGCAGCACCGAAGAAGTAGTCCGGATCATGCGACTGTGCCGCGAGTTCGAAGTAGGGGTTGTCGCCCAAGGCGGTAATACCGGACTGGTGGGTGGTTCTATCCCGATGCACGGCGAGATCGTCTTGAGCTCGGAACGTCTCGACTCGATCGAGGCAGTCGATCCGATCGCCCGCACCCTCGCGGCCGGGGCGGGCGCCACCGTCGCCGAGGCACATACGGCGGCACGGAGGGTGGGCCTGACTTTCGGTGTCGACCTAGCCTCCCGCGACTCGGCCACGCTGGGCGGAATCGTGGCAACGAATGCGGGGGGCGTCCGCGTGATCAAGTACGGCGACACCCGCGCCCAGTTGCTCGGCATCGAGGCCGTGATGTCGGACGGCAGTGTGCTCACCCGGTGGAAGAACTTCACCAAGGACAATGTGGGCTACCACCTGCCGGGGCTGCTCGCGGGATCGGAGGGCACGCTGGCGATCATTACCAAGGTCCTGATGAAGCTGCATGTGCCGCCGACACACACCGAGGTGGTGCTGGCCGGGGTCGAAACCGTCGAATCGGCACTGGCTTTGACGGATGCGTTCCGACGGGCGGGGCTCACCATCGAAGCGGCGGAGCTCATGACCGACGACGGGATGACGCTGGTCCTACAGCACCGAAAACTCCGCCACCCCCTCGGCGACAGCGCGCCGTACTATCTGCTCGTCGAAGCATCCGGATCGCCGGATGTCGCCACGGTGCTGCTCGAAACACTGGAGCAGGCAGGCGATCTCGTTGTGGATGCGACGCTCGGGCGCGGCCAGCGGCTCTGGGAATTCCGGGAAAGCCATACCGAATCCGTCAACGCCGCCTCCGCAACGCCTCCGGTCAAACTGGATGTCGCGATGCCGGTTGCGGAGTTGGAATCCTTCATAGATGTTCTCCGTCGTGAGATCGGCTCGGTATTTCCGTCGGTCCGGCTGATCGTTTTCGGCCATCTCGCCGATGGCAACGTGCATGTGAATCTGCTGGATGTGGATCCCGCAGCCGCCCAGCGGATTACCGAGTTCGTATTCGAGCTGGTCGTGGCCCACAACGGAAGTATCAGCGCGGAGCACGGAGTCGGCCGTTCGAAGGCCCCATGGATCCATCTCGGCAGATCCGCGGTTGATATCGACCTGATGAAAGCGATTCGGCACGGCGTGGATCCCGCGCTCATACTCAACCCTCATATCCTGCCAGCGAACAGGCCGGATGCGCCGTCGAGCGCCACCGCTCGCTCGTAGGCTCGACTGCGGCCGTCCACGGTTCGGCGATGCGGAAGGTGCCGTATTGCAAACCTGTTCAGAGGATGCCTTGGCGCGCAGACCGCCACAGATCGACTTCGCCGTCGTTGTCGAGGAGGGTATCGATGTCGGCGAGTTCGGCGGCGTCGAAATCGAGATTGTCCAGCGCTGCGACGTTCTGATCGAGTTGGTCGATGGTGGACGCGCCGATCACCAGCGAGGTCATGCGGTCGTCGCGCAGCGCCCACGACAGGGCCAGTTGCGCCAGCGTTTGTCCACGCTGATCCGCGATCGCGTTCAGCTTGCGCAGCCGCGCGATCATATCGGGGGTGAGCAATTCGGTCTGGAACGACTTGCCTTGTGTGGCACGCGATTTCGCGGGAACGCCATCGAGGTACTTCGAGGTGAGCAGGCCCTGTGCGAGTGCGGTGAACCCGATGACGCCGAACCCTGCTGCCGCGGCGGCGTCGAGCAGCCCTTCGGTCTCGATCCAGCGGTTGAGCATGGAGTACGACGGCTGGTGGATCAGTAGCGGTGTGCCGAGTTCACGCAAGATCGTTGCCATCGCGATGGAATCCTTCGCGTCGTACGACGAAATTCCCACGTATAGCGCTTTCCCTTGGCGGACAGCGGTATTCAGTGCCGCCGCGGTTTCCTCGAGCGGGGTCGTCGGGTCGAATCGGTGCGAGTAGAAGATGTCGACGTAGTCGAGCCCGAGTCGGGTCAGTGACTGATCGAGTGAGGCGAGCAGGTATTTGCGCGACCCGCCACCCTGCCCGTACGGCCCGGGCCACATGTCCCATCCCGCTTTGGTGGAGATGACGAGTTCGTCGCGATACCGCGCGAGATCCTTGCTCAGGATTCGTCCGGCGTTGATCTCGGCCGACCCATACGGAGGGCCGTAGTTGTTGGCCAGGTCGAAATGGGTGATGCCGAGGTCGAAGGCGTGCAGGGCGATCTCGCGCTGGAGGAGGTAGGGACGATCGTCGCCGAAGTTGTGCCAGAAGCCGAGAGAGAGCAGGGGCAGATCCAGGCCGGACCTGCCTGAGCGGCGGTAGCGCATTGCGCCGTCGTACCTGGTGGGCTCGGGAATGTATGTCATTCGGATCTCCTCGTCACCTGTCTCAACCGTCCCATAGTGCCTGATGATCGGCGTCGACTCGGGACAGCGATCGAATCACCGCTGTCGCGGTGGTGCTCGCGGTAGCCGCGACTGTAGTTCTGAGCCGCGGCGTCTCGTAGCTGTCGAACTGCTCGGATTGCTGAGGGCAGGAGCCGAAGCTCACCGGTGGGGATCCGAACTCGGTGATATCGCGGCCCTCATTAGCATGGATGCGGCGAATAGATCGAGGAAATCCGAGGACCTGTGTTGACTACCGAACAACTTGACCGCTGGAACGCTCAGGAAGCCGCCGCGGAGGCGATGATTCCCATTATCGGCAGGTTGTATCGGGCGAAGGGTGTGACGATCCTGCTGCACAGTCGGCCGCTGGTGAACAAGTCGGTGATCAGCATCCTGCGGACGCACCGCTTCGCGAGGCAGATCGAGGGCGAAGAGCTGTCGGTGGACGAGACCCTGCCCTTTCTGCAGGTGCTCGGGGGGCTGGATCTAGGGCCCTGCAAGATCGATCTCGGTCAGTTGGTGATGGCCTATCGCGCCGACGATCGCGGACTGTCGATCAGCGAGTTCACCGCAGCGGTCCTGGCCGAGGTGACCGATGGCAACAAGGCTCGGTCACGGGGCCCGCGGGATGTTGTCCTGTATGGCTTCGGCCGCATCGGTCGTCTGGTCACTCGCCTGCTCATCGAGAAGGCCGGATCCGGCAATGGACTGAACCTGCGTGCCGTTGTGGTGCGCAAAGGCGGCGAGGACGATCTGACCAAGCGTGCGTCGCTGCTGCGCAGGGATTCGGTGCACGGCCATTTCAACGGCACGATCAAGGTCGATACCGACAATGACACGATCACCGCGAACGGGAACGTGATCAAGTTCATCTACAGCAATGATCCGACCGCGATCGACTACACCGAGTACGGGATCGAAGATGCGATCCTGATCGACAACACCGGTAAGTGGCGTGATCGTGACGGCCTGTCGCAGCATCTGCGTCCCGGCATTGCGAAGGTCGTGCTCACCGCCCCCGGTAAGGGCGACGTTCCGAATATCGTGCACGGCGTCAACCACCGCAGCCTGGACCTGTCGCAGCAGATCTTCTCGTGTGCCTCGTGCACGACCAACGCGATCGTGCCGCCGCTCAAGGCCATGGACGACGAGTACGGCATCATCCGCGGTCACGTGGAAACGGTGCACTCGTTCACCAATGACCAGAACCTGCTGGACAACTATCACAAGGCGGACCGTCGCGGCCGGTCCGCGCCGTTCAATCTCGTGCTCACCGAAACCGGTGCCGCGTCCGCGGTTGCGAAGGCGATGCCGGACTTCAAGGCCAAGATCACCGGCAACTCGATTCGTGTCCCCACCCCCGACGTATCGGTGGCGATTCTGAATCTGCAGCTCGAGCGGGAGACGACGAAGGCCGATGTACTCGCGTACCTGCGTCAGGTTTCGCTCGCCGGGCCGTTGAGCCGAAACCTCGATTACACCGCCGCCACCGACGTGGTTTCCAGCGATTTCATCGGATCGCGCGCAGCCTCGATCATCGATGCCAATGCCACGATCGTCGAGGGCGACACCGCGATTCTGTATGTCTGGTACGACAACGAATTCGGCTATTCGTGCCAGGTGGTGCGGACGGTGCAGTACATCTCGGGCATCGAGTATCCGACCCACCCGCAGGTCGGCGCACAGCTGGACCGTGCCGCCGACGCTCGCGTGCTGACGGCGACCGACGCGCGGTAACTCGCGCGGCCGAGATCGATGGCTGCGCGGCACGCCGAAAATCCCCGGTGGGATGCACGCTGATCCAGTTGTGTCGGTGGGTGCCGCTAGTCTGCTGACATGGTCGGACCGGATTCGGCGGTGCGCCGACTGACGCGCGATGCGGGAAAGCTGCTGCAGCCGTACGGCTTTCACGGCTCGGAGGCTACGTGGGTGCGAGTCGTGCCGGGTGGTGTGGCATCGGTCGGCCGCACCCGGACTCTGCGTACCTGGACCGACGGGCAGCAGGTACTCAGATTCGGACTGAGCCTGAGTGCGACACCCACCGCCTGGTGGGAGTTCCGTAACTGGCGCAATGCGCAGCTGGGGCTCCCGGTCACGCCGCTCGAGCAGGCGACCGGCCCCGGGCTGATCAACGACCACGGCATGCCCGAGGAGCTGACCGAGCTGTGGTCGCTGCACCTCGACCCGACACAACCGGGCCGGGTGTTGCAGGCAGACGTCGATGCCATCCGCGCCGAGTTGCCCCGACGCGTGCACGCCTATGCGCGTCGGGCGCTGCGGCTGCTGGAGCCGGACCGCTATCTCGACGAACTGCTGGCTGCCCCGGACCGGCAGATCGCGACCTGGGAAGCGATCGTCGTCCTGCTCGCCGACCGCGGACCAGGACCGCAACTCGACGACGCGTTGATCCAGCTCCGGACGTGCCTTGCGGAGCGGGGCGAGTCGGCTTATGCAGAGGACGTCGTCGCCTACGCACGCGGTCGCGCTGCCCTGGTCTGAGCAGCTACCGGGGCGTGGCGACCTTGCTTCTTGTCCACTCGGCTACGCCACGACATATTCGATGCTTGCGTGATCGAACCGCTGAAAGTCACCCGGTCGGCGCCGCATCCATCGTGGCACTGCTGCTCGATCGTGGCAGAGATCATGGTGGACCCAGGCTCGATCCGCTCCGGTTTCGGTGCTCGGGGCGAGGGCCTCGCGTTCGGCCCTCCGGCACCTACTGACTGTCCAACAATGAGATATTGGCAACGATCAGCGCCCGACAACAGCGGGAGTCGGGCTGTGTCGCGTAGCCCGACCTACCTTCAGGAGGCAGGCAATGATCTTCATCGTCGTGAAATTCAAGACCAAGCCCGAATGGACCGACCGCTGGCTCGACTTCGTCGCACCGTTCACCGCGGCGACCCGTGCCGAGGAGGGCAACCTCTGGTTCGACTGGTCGCGCAGTGTCGACGACCCCACCGAATTCGTTCTCGTAGAGGCCTTTCGAGACCAGGCCGCGGGCGCGGCCCATGTCGGCAGTCCCCACTTCGAGACCGCGATGAAGGAATTGCCGCAGGCGCTCGCGTCGACTCCCCAGATCATCAGCCAGACCATCGACGCCACCGGCTGGTCCGAAATGGGGGAGATGACCGTCGAATAACCGTTGCTCGCGTGGCCTATTCGATCAGGCGCAACGCGTGGGGACCGCGGTAGGGCTCATCTGCCACGCCTGTGCCAGGGCGTCCCGCAAATCATGCTTCAGCCCGCGCACCTCGACGCTGTCGGTCGGTCGTGGGTGCAGCGCCTCGTCCGCCATGTGCAGAAACCGCTGACGGGTCACACCAAAGGTCACGAGCAGTTCGGCGGCCGTGGCGCCGCCGAACGGCGCCCACCGGATCGCGAAGCTGATCAGGGACTGCGCGGTCGTATCGAGGGCCTGCGCGCCCGCCATCCGTTCACACTGGCGAAGCGATGTCCGCACCCACTGCGCGTCGCAGCGACGCTCGACTGCGCGACGATGCGCGTTCGAAGCGCTTGCGCGCCGTGTCGTGGAACGATCGCCACCATCCGAATCGGGCGTCGCGGGGCAGACAGCGAACACCGGAAAGCGATCCACCCGTGGACGCGGCTCGAATTGGACCCGGACCGGCGGATCCGAAACGGGTGCGACATCACCTTCGATCGTCGCGTACACCCACGGACCCTCGTCGAGTTCCACGATGGCGATCGTCAATGGCTCCACCTGGGCCTGCGGACGGCTCACACGACGGTGTACGAGCCGCGACGACACGATCGAACCGAGACCGGACGAAGGCGACCACTCGAGATCCCAGGACCGACACGACGAACATTCGGCGGTCAGCGGCGCGAACAACTTGTCACAGCGCCCACAACGTCGAATCATCATGACGGTTGCGTTCCCCGTGGGGGTGTAGTTGTGCTCGGACATGGAAGACCTCGGTGTGATAGCGATGCATGCTGTCCTCACCGAGCGTCTCCCTCTCGACGCCCGACCGCGACCGTAGAACTACCGAGAGACATACCCATTTCTGCCGAGCGCGCTACGTAGAGACCGCTCCGACAGCCGTCGCGTGCCCAGGTCGAGTGCTATTGCGCTCGGTGTGAACGCGCGGTCAAGGCGGCGATCTGCGCCCGGGTGGAATAGCCGAGTTTGCAGAGGGGACCAGCGCAAGGATTCTGTACAACACGATCCGGCCGCACCGGGCGCTCAGCGACCGAGCACGGCCGACACTGGTGGGATCGCTCGAAGCCGAGGCCACCTCGATAAGCGAGCACCGCCATCACGAGCCGGGGCGGGTCGCCTGATGGACGGCGAGGTCGACCTTGTACCACGTCACTCGGTGGTGCGGTCGTGAACAGAGACGGCGAGGCCGTGCGTTCATGTATTCCTACGACTTGCCGGTGGCCAACCCGCTCAGGAGGTCGTGTACGAGGCTGGCTGCCTGGATGTGCGCCTGTTGCGGATCGTCGGTATCCGCGATTGTCAGTGATAGTTCGGTGAGGGCGCCATAGAAGGCGCTGGCGATCAGTTCGGCGGGATGTGGCTGGATGAGCGCGGCGTCCAGCAGGTTCCGTACCGCTTCGAGGACCAGGCCGCCGAGGTGCTGCTGGTCGAGTTCGCGCCAGCGCTGCCAGCCGAGGGCGATCGGGCCCTGCTGGAGTACGACATGTCGAAAGTCTTGTTCGGCGCACACCGCGAGAAACTCCGCGACGCCGCGGTCGACCCGGTCGAAGGGGTCCGAGACCGATTCGATCGCGGTCCTGATGCGTTGCGCCGCTTGCCTTTCGAGTTCGTCGAAAATCGCTTCGAACAGTCCGCGCTTGCCGTCGAAGTGGTGATACAGCGCGCCGCGGGTGAGGCCCGCGCCACGCACCAGCTCTTCTGCCGAGATGCCCGCGTAGTCACGGGCCGCGAAAAGGCTCAGTGCGGTATCGAGCAGCGTCCGGCGGGTGTTTTCCGCGTACTTGTCGCGCAACGCTTCCATACGTCATGAATATCACATACAGTATGTATGTCAGATACAGAGTGTATGAAGGCGGGTTGTGATGGACAGGTCAGTGGATGTCGTTGTCATCGGGGCCGGGATCGCGGGTCTGGTGGCCGCACGTGACCTGGTGCAGAGCGGTGCCGAGGTGTTGGTGCTCGAGGCGCGCGACCGGGTCGGCGGGCGGCTGCTGAACGACGAACTACCCGGCGGTGCCCCCATCGAGGTGGGCGGCCAATGGGTCGGGCCGGGTCAACATCACGTGCACGCCCTGATCGAGGAACTGGGACTGAGCACCTTCCCCACGTACACCGCTGGTCGCCATATTGCCGAAATCGGGACGGCGCGCTCGGAGTACATCGGTCGGATCCCCAAGGTGAACCCGCTGGCGCTGGCCGATATTGCGCAGATCCAGTGGCGGCTGGACCGCGTGGCGCGCCGGGTCGCGGCCGCAGAGCCGTGGCGAGCCGACCGGGCCGAGGAGCTGGATGCGCAGACCTTCGCCACCTGGCTACGGCGCACCGCCCGGACCGGCGTCGGCCGGTCGTTCTTCCAGATGATCACCGAGGCCGTGTTCGCCACCGAGCCGGAGGACATGTCCGCGCTGTGGGCCGCGTTCTACGTCGGTGCCGCCGGTGGCGTCGACGCATTGATCAATGTCGAGGGAGGTGCGCAACAGGACCGCGTCGTCGGCGGTTCACAGCGCATCGCATCGGCCTTGGCCGAGGAACTCGGTGACCGTGTCGTCCTCGGCGCGGCGGTGACCGAAATCGAATGGGACGCCTCGGGCGTGCGGGTCGTGGCGGGTGGCACAACAGTTCACGCCCGCCGCGCGGTGGTGGCGGTGCCGCCGCCGCTGGTCGCGCGAATCCGTTTCAGCCCGGGTTTGCCCGGTGATCGCAGTCAGCTCGTCCAGCGGATGCCGATGGGGCGGGTGATCAAGGTCAATGTCGCTTACGACGAGCCCTTCTGGCGCACAGCGGGTTCGAGCGGTCAGGCCAACAGTGATCACCGCCCGTTGGGTACCGTCTTCGACAACACCCCGCCCGAAGGTTCGCCCGGCGTGCTCGTCGGCTTCCTCGAAGGACGGCACGCCGATCACGCGGCGCGCCTGGACCTCGCCGACCGTCGCGCCCGGGTGATAGATGACCTCGTCGGCTACTTCGGACCGCAGGCCCGCAACCCCATCGCCTACATCGAACGTGACTGGGCCGCAGAGGAATTCACCCGCGGCTGTTACGGTGCTTTCACCGCACCGAGCACCCTCACCCGCTTCGGTCCGGCCCTGCGCACACCCGTCGGCCCGCTGCATTGGGCAGGCGCCGAAACCGCCATCCGGTGGGCCGGATACATGGACGGAGCCGCCGAATCCGGCCACCGCGTCGCCCGCGAAATTGCCCCAGCCCTTGTTCGTAGCGGTACTCGGTAGCCAGCTGCGACTCCGGCGGTCGGCGGCGAGATCCGAACGATTTCGAGCCGCCGTCACGCGGAGAACTTCAGGTCAGGTAGCGGTCGGCGGCTTTCGCGATTTCGTCGATGGCGTGCAGTGTCTCCGATTCTGGGAGGGTCGGCACGCTGAGGATCAATCGTTGCACCCCGGCCTCGGCGTAGCTGTCGAGTAGGGCCGGATCGGCTGCGGCGAATGCGACTGTGATCGGCAGGTCGTGTCCGTCGAGCAGGGCCAGTTGGGCCGGTATCGCGGCGGGATCGGCCACTGCGGTGGGGATCCAGCCGACACCGTGGCGGATCGCGCGTTCGGCCGCCGACTCGCCGCCGCCGATCAAGATCGGCGGGTGCGGTTGTTGTACGGGTTTCGGCCAGGCGTACATCGGGTCGAAATCGATGAAGCGACCGTGGTATTCGGCGAGGTCCTCGGTCCAGATCTTGCGGATGGCGACTAGTTGCTCGTCGAGTAGCGCGCCGCGGGTGCGGGGGTCGGTGCCGTGATCGGCCATCTCCTCGCGATTCCAGCCAGTGCCGACGCCGAATACGAAGCGTCCGTGTGAGATTCGGTCGAGCGTGGCGACCTGTTTGGCGGTGTGGATGACGTCGCGTTGGATCAGCAGGGTGACCCCGGTACCGAGGAGCAACCGCTCGGTGACGGCCGCAACGGCGCCGAGGGTGACGAACGGATCCAGCGCGCGGTAGTACTCCCGCGGCAGCTCACCTCCGCCCGGGGCGGGGGATTTCCGACTCGCGGGGATATGCGAATGTTCGGGCAGGAACAGCGATTCGAAACCCCGATCCTCCAGTGCCACACCGAGTTTCGGACCGCTGATGCCCTCGTCGGTAACGAAGGTGGTGATGCCTATCTTCATGAACAGAATGTTGAAACCTTCACATGTATGTGATGGTCAAGGCGCGTGTGAGTAGGAGCACAGCCGTTGGTGTCGCGGCCGAGTCGGTGCAGCGCAATATGGCCGATGTGCCCGAGAAATAGCCGCACTGTCGGAGAATGGTTGCGGTTCGTTGATCACGCCCCCGGTCCGATGGGAGCCAGCGTTATGCACGATGACCGTCGGTTGGTCGAGAATCGCCTCGGCCGGGTTCTCGCGGAGCGGATCACTCCGGCGATCTATCCGGAGTCGGTGCCGCTGAAAGCGTCCATCTGGGTTGCACCGGATGAGCCGGTGCCGGTCGCCGAGGGCTTGGCCGCGCCCCGGACGCCGATCGGATCCGGTGCCAGATGGGGTGCACCGTGGGGGACCAGTTGGCTCACGGTCGAGGCGACGGTACCTGCCGCGTGGGCGGGTAAGACCGTCGAGGCGATCATCGATCTCGGTTTCGACCAGAACATGACGGGTTTTCAGTGCGAGGGCCTGGTCTATCGGTCGGATGGATCGCCGGTCAAGGGTTTGCATCCGCGTAACCAGTGGGTGCGGGTTGCGTCTGCGGCGGTCGGCGGCGAGCACGTGGTGTTGCACGTCGAGGCGGCTTCGAACCCGATCATTCCCTTCTCGCCGACCATGCTCGGCGACAAATCCACCGCCGGCGACGAGCCGCAGTATCGACTGGGTCGGCTGGACCTGGCGGTCTTCGACGAAGAGGTCTGGTTGCTGGTCCAGGATCTGGAGGTACTCGGCGAGCTGATGCACGAGATGCCCGAGGATCCCGCCCGCCGCTATGACATCGTGCGGGCGATCGAGCGCGCGCTCGACGCCGTCGATCTGCAGCACGTGAACTCCACGGCTGCTGCGGCGCGCGCGTATTTGGTCGACGTGCTGGCCGCGCCAGCGGTCGTGTCCGCGCACAAGATATCCGCGGTCGGGCACGCGCACATCGACACGGCATGGCTGTGGCCGCTGCGCGAGACGGTGCGCAAGGTAGCGCGCACCACCGCGAATATGACCGCGCTGCTGGCCGAGGAGCCCGAGTTCATCTTTGCGATGTCCCAAGCCGCGCAGTACGACTTCATCAAGCGGCATCGCCCCGAGGTGTATGCGAAGGTCAAGAGTGCGGTATCGGAGGGACGATTCGTGCCGACCGGCGGCATGTGGGTCGAGTCGGATACGAATATGCCGGGCTCCGAAGCGATGGCACGGCAGTTCGTGCACGGCAAGCGGTTCTTCCTGGCGGAGTTCGGTGTCGAGAGCGCGGAGGTATGGCTGCCCGATACGTTCGGATTCGCCGCCGGGCTGCCGCAGATCATTCGGGCCGCCGGGTGCAAATGGCTACTGACACAGAAGATCTCGTGGAGTCAGATCAACCAGTTTCCGCACCACACCTTCCTGTGGGAGGGCATCGACGGAAGCCGGATCTTCACCCATTTTCCGCCGGTCGACACCTACAACTGCTCGCTGCAGGGCCGCGAGATCGCGCACGCCGCAAGGAATTTCAAGGATAAGGGCCGGGCGTCCATGTCGCTGGCACCCACCGGCTGGGGCGACGGTGGTGGCGGGCCGACGCGGGAGATGGTCGCCAAGGCTGCCCGGATGCGGAACCTGGAGGGCTCGCCGAAGGTGGTGTGGGACAAGCCCGCCGACTTCTTCGCCGAGGCCGAGGCCGAATATCAGAACCCGCCGGTGTGGGTGGGGGAATTGTACCTGGAACTACACCGCGGCACGCTGACCAGTCAGGCCAGGACCAAGCAGGGGAACCGGCGCAGTGAGCACCTGCTGCGGGAAGCCGAGCTATGGGCCGCGACGGCGGCGGTGCGGAAGAACCGCGAATACCCCTATGCGGCACTGGACCGGATCTGGAAGACGGTGCTGCTGAACCAGTTTCACGACATCCTGCCGGGTTCGTCTATCGCATGGGTGCACCGAGAGGCGGAGCAGACCTACGCGGCGGTGGCCGCGGAGCTGACGACGGTCATCGAACGGGCCCAATGGGTGCTCGGCGGTGAGCGGACCGGACCGAATATCTTCAACCCGGCGCCGCACACCTGGCGATCGGTCCCGGCCGGTGGGGCGGCCGCGATGGCGGCGGGGCACCCGTGCTCGGTGGCCGAGCGAGCGGGTGGCGGGTTCGTCCTCGACAACAGGCTGTTGCGGGTCGAAGTAGATGACCGCGGCCTTGTCGTGTCGGTATTCGACCTGGAGGCGCGGCGCGAGACGCTTGCGCCGGGTTCGGTCGCGAACCTGCTACAGCTGCACCCGGACTTCCCGAACGCGTGGGATGCGTGGGATGTCGATCTCTTCTATCGAAACCAGGTCACCGACCTCACCGACGCGGATTTCGTTGCGGTGGACACGGATTCGTCAGGTGCAGCGGTGGTGCGGGTGGGGCGCTCGTTCGGGTCCTCCAAGGTAGAGCAGACCTTGGCGCTGCGGCCGGGCGTGCGCGGCCTCGACATCGACACCGGCGTCGAGTGGTGGGAGACGGAGAAGTTCCTGAAACTGGCCTTTCCCCTGGACATCCACGCCGACCGCTATGCCTCCGAAACTCAGTTCGGGCATATGTTCCGGCCCACCCACACCAACACCAGCTGGGAATACGCGAAGTTCGAGGCATGTAACCACCGTTTCGTCCACTTCGCCGAGCCGGGTTGGGGTGTGGCGCTCGTCAACGACTCCACCTACGGACACGACGTCACCCGCACGGTCCGAGCCGATGGCGGGACGACAACAACACTGCGGGTTTCGCTCTTGCGGGCACCGCGCTTTCCCGATCCGGAGACCGACCACGGTGCACACCACTTCCGGCACTCGCTGATCCCGGGCGCATCGATCGGGGACGCGGTACGCGAGGGCTACCGCATCAACCTCACGCCGTTGCGGCCGGGCGTTGCCGAGGCCGTCGAACCGCTGTTCACCATCGACAATGCCGCCGTGGTGACCAGCGCTGTCAAACTCGCCGACGACGGAAGCGGCGATGTAGTGCTACGGGTCTATGAGGCGCACGGTGGTCGTGCCTCGGCGCTGGTGGCCGTCGGCTTCGGATTCGCCGGGTTCCAGGTCTGCGATCTGCTGGAGCGGCCGCTGCCAGGGGACACCCCCGCGAGCCGGGAGGGCACGGGAGTTCGCTTGCGGCTGCGGCCATTTCAGCTTGTCACGCTGAGATTTACCCGTGCCCAGGATCGGACCTCGTCGGAGATCTGAGATGCAGCGGCAGGCATCAGTCGGGTTTGGTCATAGCCAGAGCCGCTGACAAGGCAGGGGCTGTAGCGCTTCGCGCATATCGTGATCGATTTGAATTGTCGCCAATCTCAGTGCATACATTGCTTTTGCGAAAGTGTGCGCTGCTATGGAGTCGGCCCAGTAGTGCATCGGCGGCCAACCCGGAAATCGGACCGTGACATGGCATGACATGGCATTACCTTGATTGTCCGGCGCAATCGACTCAGGACTTCCCTGCACTGCCATTGTCTCAGCGACCGAGCCGGAGCATCTGCTCGAGCCGGCGGTATTCGCCTATTCGCGCTTCGGGATGCGGTTTGGACCGCGCAATCGCGCTGGTCATCGCGGTTCTCCAGTCGGCCCCGCCTACGGGCCACTTGGCTTCGAAATCGGGCGTAGGGGCCAAGTACATCGTTTTCGACGATGGTGCAGCTAGGAACAAGAAGTCCAAAGATCGACCCAGTTGGCGTGTATATCTTTGTACCTTCCTCCAATTTGACGCACGAACCTTCCTGTTCGCCGATTGCTCCGACCCCGGTACGACCGTGGATCCGCGGATAGTCGAAGAATGGAATCGATGTACTGGCGGGCGCGATGAATCTCGGTATCGCGCAGCCTGGTTCGTTGCAATTCAAGTTGATTCTTGAACCTCTGCTCGATGACGCCATCGTAGCGGTTACCACCCGGCGGCCTATTCGGAATTCACCGCGAGCGGGCGGCAGGGACGGCTGGTCCCCGATCGCATCCGGCCGGTGTCCATGCCGCACGACCAGTTGCGCGATGCACCCTGGATCCGACGGCTGTGACCCACCAGCGGCGACGGTGTGGTCGAGATGTCGAAGGACGGTGCCTGGGGCGCCCTATGTCCGCGGCCGAACTCGATTGCGGCCGAGTGGCTGTCGAGATCTGGTCGAAGACGAACCTTCGACATCCGATCACCCAGGCCGTACGTTGGGTGCAAAGACGGTGTAATGGGAGGAATCGCGATGCGTGTCGATATCGAATTCACTAGTGGCGCAGCGACATTACGGGGTTGGCTCTATCGGCCCGAGCAGGCGTCTGGACGCGCGCCGCTGGTGGTGATGACGCACGGCTTCGCGGGCGTCAAGGAGTGGGTTGCGCCGTTCGCCGAGGTGTTCAGCGCTGCCGGTTTGGCCTGTCTCGTCTACGACCACCCTGGATTCGGGACCTCCGATGGTGAACCGCGCTACGAGGTCGACCCCACCGCGCAGATCGAGGGTTACCGCGATGCGATCACCTTCGCGCAGACGCTGGACGGTATCGATCCGGAGCGGATCGGCATCTGGGGAACCAGTTTCGCGGGCGGCCATGTCCTGGTCGTCGCGGCGACCGACCGGCGGGTCCGCGCCGTGGTATCGCAGGTGCCACTTACCAACGGTTGGGCCAACTTTCGCAGTTTGGTGCCCACCATCATGCTGCCCGCCGTGCACGGGGCCATTGCCGCCGACCGCCTGGCTCGCGCTGCCGGGAAACCGTACGAGACGATCAAGGCGGCCTCCGATGACCCGACCGAACTCGTCGCCATGCCCGGTATCGAGGTCTACCACTGGTTGATGGCCAATGGCCCGCAGGTCCCCACCTGGCGCAACGAGGTCACCCTGTCGAGTGTCGACAAGTTCCAGTCCTATGCCCCGGAGGCGTTCCTGCGCCGCGTATCTCCGACGCCCCTGCTGATGGTGATCGCCGATCAGGACACCCTGACACCCACCGATATCGCCCTGCAGAGCTATGCCGAGGCGCTGGAACCCAAACAACTGGCGCTGATCCCCGGCACGCACTTCGCCGTGTACGAGGAGCAGTTCGACCGGGCATCCGGCGCCGCCCGCGACTTCCTGCTCGCCAACCTGAGTCGATAGCGCGTCCGTGGTAGGTGGCGGCCGGGGTGATCGCTACCCCCATCCGATCGCACAGATTCAAACCCTCCTGTCGGTCGGCTTGCGGTGCTGGAGTGGAAGGAGCGCGCGCCGACACCGAATGGAGCAAGCATGACCACAGAGCAGATCGCCGATCGGATCCGGTTCGCCTACCGCGCACGCACACCCTGCACGATCCGGTGCGGTGGAAAGTATCAGCACATCGGCAGGGCATTGCTGCACGACATCGCGCCACCGCCGCACGGCGTGATCTGAGCTGAGCGAGAAGAGGATACGGAAGTGACAGTTACCGTCGTCGTCGGCAATCCGAAGCCCGCCTCCCGTACGCTGACCGCGGCAACGCTGGTCGCCAAGGGTTTGCGCTCGGACGTGGCACCGGAGGTGATCGATTTGGTCTCCTTCGGCGCTGGCCTGCTGTCCTGGGGTGACCCGGATGTCGCCGCTGCTGTGCGCACGGTGGCCGGTTCACAGCTGGTGGTCTTCGCCAGTCCGACCTTCAAGGCCACCTACACCGGTCTGCTGAAGCTGTTCCTCGAACAATTCGACGGCGGTACCGGCCTGGCCGATGTCGTGGCGGTGCCGCTCATGCTCGGCGCGGGCCCGACGCACGCACTCGCGCCGGACCTGCTGCTGAAGCCGGTGTTGGTCGAGCTCGGCGCGACGGCCGCATTGCCCGGTCTTTATCTATCGGACCGCACATTTCCGGAAGACGGCGCGATAGAGCGCTATACCACCCGCTGGCGGCCCGTCGCCGCGGCACTGGGTTCGAAGGCGGCCGACCATGTATGAGCTATTCGAGTTTCCGTCCGATGGCGCCGGACTGCGTCGCGTATTCGCCAGCTTTCCCAGTGGGGTGGTCGCGGTATGCGCCGAAATCGAGGGCACACCACACGGTTTGGCGGTGAGTACGTTCGTGCCGGTCTCGCTGGATCCGCCACTGGTGTCATTCTGCGTGCAGAACAGTTCGGCGACCTGGCCGAAGCTGGATACCGCCACGCACCTCGGTCTGAGTCTGCTCGGCACCGATCAGGAGGATGCGGCTCGGGCACTGAGCAACCGCAACGGCAACCGTTTCCATAATGTGGATGTGCAGCGCGGCGCGGCCGACGCGATCTTCATCGAGGGTGCGACGGCGTGGATCGAAGGCGCGGTCGAAGCCCGCATCCCCGCGGGCGACCACACGGTGGTCATCCTGCGGATCAACCGCCTCGCGGCCCGGGCCGACGCCGAGCCGCTGATCTTCCACGGCAGTAAATTCCGCAGCCTGCACCCACATCGCGAGATCACCGAGATCGCCAGCTGAAAGGTCGGGTCGGCGGGTCCGGTCGCGGCACTTCGCATGATCTCGCGGATGGTGTCAGGGTGTGCTGAGCTGGTCCCACTGCATGCGCGGATCTTCGTTTCCGAAATCGTCGCGAATGGTCACGTAGGACGTGCCCGCGGCATAGGGCACACTGAGTCGGCGACTATCCACTGCGGCCTTGTAGACGGTACTGCCCGTGCCATCTGGGAACAGGACATATTCGAGGGTGAAGTCCTGACGGTAGTTCCCGGTGTTGCAGATGGCCAGGAAGGCCAAACCCCAACCACCCGAGGCATTTTCGATGCATCGGTGTTGCCCCTTCGAATTCTGTTCATAGGTGCTGAACGCAACCGTGTCCGGACTGGTTGTCGCGCGCAGCCACCACTGGCGCCGATCATTGGCATCACAGGGGGCGAACCGAGCAGTGCCACTGATGCCGTTGTTCGGATCGTCCTGGGTGGTCATGCACAGGCCATTCCCCCGGTTGTACATCAGCCAGTAGGCGAATTCGGCGTGCGCGGCCCCGGCCGTACCGACCATGCTGGTGACGGCGGATGCGGCCAAGGCCACGGCGGCCATCCGGACTGCGGCGAAAGTGGTGATCGAGCGTTTCATTGTGTTTCTCCTTGCAGGGTTATCGGATTCGGATCAGTCGGCGAGCAGCCACGCGCGGTGGCCGCCGTCGCGGAGTCGGAGTAGGAATTCGACCCAGCCCGCGATTCCGACCGCGTAGTCGGCGGCGTAGCTCTGAAGCGTTTCGTCGGCGGCCAGGAGTCGACCGCACCGGATGCCGCCCTTTGCGGCCAGGGCGAGCGCAATATCGTTGGCGCGGTCGAGGTATCGGTGGTTGCCGGTGTAGGCGGCAAGGTCGAGTAGTAGTTCACCGGCGCCAGCCAGGCCGTGGCACTGCGATGGTCCGGCGGACCAGCGGCGCGCCCACACGGCTTCGGCCGCGCGGTCGGCCCAGTGCAGCGCGGTGTCATCGCCGCTCGTATGCCATTGGCGGACAAGGAATGTGCCGATCCCCGCGGAGCCGCTGCACCAGTAGTCGTACAACGCGGGGTTCGCGTTCGGTCTGGCCGGCCACCGGGCTCCGGCTTCGGTATCGACTCCGGCGGCGCAGAGGGTGTGTGCGGCTGCCGCCGCGAGTTCGATCCATTCGGGGCGGTTCAGCTGGCGGCCCGCGTCGAGGAGGAAGGTCGCGATTCCCGCTGTGCCATGCGCGAAGCCGTATTCGGTGCGGCCGGTGAGGCGATCGTCGAAACCGGTTGGCATGGGCCACAGCAGTTCTCCGTTGCGACGCTCGGCTCGTTCGGTGAGATGGCTGGCGTACTCGGCGGCTCGATCGCGGTAGGAAGGGACTCCCGTGGTGGACCAGAGCATCAAGGCGGCGTATCCGGCTCCGGCCAGGCCGTGGGTGATATCCGGATTGGTCCAGTCCGACGGGATACGGTCGAACAAATCGGCCCCCGCCTGCTGGATTGTCTTGTCCTCCAGCAGTTTTCCGGCCTCGATCAGCGCAATGGCGGTGCCGGATCTGCCGAAATACAAACCCGGTCGGCTGGGCGCGTCCGGATTCAACCTGTCGATGATCCATGCGGCGGCGGTCGCGACCGCCGCCGTTACGCTGGCCCTCGTGTGGGCAGCCCGAGTGAGGGTGTGCAGCACACCGGCGGCACCGTGGTAGACGCTGAGCGGGTCGCTACGCGTGCCGTATTTGCTCGGTGGCCAGAGGTGTTGGGGATCGTCCGGCGTCATGGTGTCGATGAGATGGTCGATCCCGGCGTCGAGGCGGCGGTCGAGATCCGGGTGCCGCGGAGCGGGTCGTTTCGGTTGCGGGACAGTGCGCTCGGTGAGGAAGCGGCGCACGCGATCGAGATCCCATCGAATATCCGGGTCGTCGTGCAGTAGGCCGAGGAGCATCGGTTTCGCCTGTGCGACAACGTCGTTGTCGGCGGCGATATCGTCGAGCAGATCGGCGAGCCGGGTGCGCATCGGTCGAGCGGGGTGATCATCGGGCGGCAGATCCGGGTCCGCGCCGGTGCACAGCAGGAACAGCAGCGCGCCGAGGGCGAAGCGGTCGGTGGTGTGGTCGGTGATCGCGTGGTGGATCTGTTCGGGGGCGGCATAGCCGGGAGTAAATACCGGAGCAGTCGCCGCGCCCGGTTCGGCGGCGTACTCCAGATCGACCACGGTCATTGTCAGGTCGGGGCGGACCATCACATTCATCGGTGATATGTCCCGCAGCAGCACACCCGCGGTGTGTACGGATGCGACCAGGTCGGTGAGCCGCAGGGCGAGGGAGCGCCACTGTCGAACGCGATGCTGCTCGCTGCGCCAGTCGCGCAGCGTCGATCCGGCGATCCGTTCGGTGACAAGGAACAGGTCGCCGCCCTTCTCGAACACCTCGATTCGGCGCGGCGCAACGCCGAGCGGCGCGAGACGGTCGAGCATTTCGGCCTCATTGCGCAGGGCGACTTGGACATTCCATCCGTTCGGGCCGTCGCCGACCGCCGCGCGAGCCTGTTTGACGATCACCTCGGCATGGGTGGTGATATCCGTGGCCTCGAATACCCCGCCCTTATTGGCATGCCGAATTGCGCGCCGGACCAGGAAACGGTCGCCGAGCAGGACGCTGTCGACATCGGCGGTATCGGTCTCGGGGCCGTCGAACGGATCGCGAGCCCACTCGGGCGCGACGAACCAGGCCTCGCGCCGGTCCTCGACTTTGCTGCCATCGGGCGCGGTGATCACATCGGTGTACTGGCCGTCATTGCCGAGCACGGTATCGCTGGTGAATCCACCGTATCGGTAGTGCACCAGACTTCCCGGCGCATATCGGCGATCCGACAGAATCGCGGGGCCGGACAGTCCGGACGTCACCTCGTGCAGTTGTCGCGCGAGTAAGCGCAACTGGTCGTCATCGGCGGGATAGACCGTCATGAACTTTCCCGCACCACCGCGGGGGTAGCGGGCCGAATTCAGTTCGCGCACACGGTCGATCGAGTGCGCGAATTTGCAGGCGCAGGCCGCGCCGAGTACCACCTCGAGCGCGCGGTCGAGCACATCCGGTGCGGATACGACAGTGGCGGAAACGTGTAACTTCCAGCCTTGTCCGCGGATTGCGTGGTTCTTGGGGCTGAGATGGCACCAGAATTCGTCGGTCCGCAGTGTCCATTCACCGCGCTCGCGCACCCGAGCCTCGATGTGCTCGACCAAGGATTGATTCGATGTCATTTCCTTCTCCTCCCGTGAAGTCGCATCGAATGCGCCCGTGACGGGCGGTGGTTCGCCCGCCACGGGTATCGGTCAGTTCTGCAGGCTGGTGCGGCTGCTGCAGGTACCGGCGTCACAGGTGACGCGCATGGACAGCAATTCCGTGCTGATATTCATTTCCGGAAGTCGTTGCAGCGCGGCCACATCCGTGGTGGTCCGGTCGCCGCGATTTCCCGATGTCGTTGTGCTCATTTTCTTTTCGCCCTTCGGTCTAGTTCTGAATGCTTATCCGGGTGTTGCAGGTATAGCGAAGCTCGAGTGGATCCGACTTCGCATTCAGCTCCGGAAGCTTCTGGAGTGCGGCCACATCCGTGCTGGTCCGTACTTCCGTTGTGCTCGTCGTCATTTCACCTCCTACCATCTATCCGGTGATTCGGTCGGGCCGAGTGATTTCGACGGAACCCCCTTCCTGTCCGCTGCCCGAATACGCCTCCTTCGTCATCGGTTGCGGACAGCATGAATCTTTTCTCCCGCGCGTTTCACGGCGATTTCACCGGCATCTCACCGGATCAGGTGGTGCGGGAGCGGGCGCTATAGCGGTGGGCACGGCCGAGCCGGCGCGCTCGATGCAATAGTCGCGCGATTGGCTGCGCTGAGAGCAACCCGTGTCTGTGAGATCGACACCGGACTGGCCGGTGGATCAGGCGTGAACCGGGAGGAGGCGAATTCTCTACCGCGAGAGT
Source organism: Nocardia sp. NPDC005998 (assembly GCF_040614395.1). Lineage (NCBI taxonomy): Bacteria > Bacillati > Actinomycetota > Actinomycetes > Mycobacteriales > Nocardiaceae > Nocardia > Nocardia sp. NPDC005998. The sequence continues at coordinate 21,561 of NZ_JBEXUI010000008.1, forward strand.
CGAACTGGTCCCGTCGCTGCCGAACAGGGACGGGTACGGCAACGGCACTGGTCCGAGGTGATCGGAACAGTGCCGTTGTGGGAGGCTTACTAAAAGATCAGGCGGCCGGGGAATTGCGTAGTGCGTGGGCGATCGATGCGAATTCGGTCGCGACGCCATTGGCGACGCCGCTGCGCCACCCTTCGGCCAAGACCGCGGACACGGGATCGGGGAAGATATCGTCCTCGTCCGCTTCGAAACCGTCGAAGATGGCTCGCGCCACGTGCGCCGCGGTGGCCTTCAGCGCGTCGAACTCCCGGGACATCTCGGTGTCGGTCGGACCGGTCAACGCGGCGTGTACCCGTATGCCCTGGTCGGCGAGCTGGGCGCGCAGCGATTGCGTCATCGAGAACGCCGCCGCCTTCGAGACCGAATAGCCGGGAACGAGCGGAAAGGCGGCGATTCCGTTCATCGAAATGTTGTTGACGATGGCACCTTGCGAACGGGTCAGCAATGGCAGGAATGCGTGGGCTACGGTGAGTGGGCCGAACAGATTCACATCGAGGTGCTGCTGGATTACCGCCCGGTCGGTCAGATCGTCGTAGATCGCCACGCCCGCGTTATTGACCAGGATATCCAGCGACTCGACCGCATCGACCGCGCGCTGAATCTGGTCCGCGTCGGTGATGTCGAGAGTCAGCGGCGTGACGCGCTCATCCGCGTGCGGCACCGGCACGCGCATCGCGGCGTAAACCCGCCGGGCACCGCGGCGCAGGGCCTCATCGACCAATGCTTTTCCAATGCCACGATTGGCACCGGTGATGAGAATTTCGCTGTCGGAGACTTTTGTCATGATGATGATTCCTTTCTTGCCAACGGCTATTGCAGATGTCGGCGCAGTGCCGCGAGCGGGTCGTCCCAATCGCGGGCCAGCGCGGCCAGGAACTGCTGGGCGACCTGCATGGGACCGGACTGGAGGCGATAGCGGATCCGGCGCCGCTCACCGGGTTCGGCTGCCACCAGACCTGCATCGGCGAGCAGCGCAAGGTGTTTGGCTATGCCCTGCCGGGTGATCGGCAGTTTGGCGGCCAGATCCGTCGCGGTGGTCGGACCGGCCTCCGCCAACGCGGCGAGAATACCGCGCCGGTTCGGATCCGCCAGGGCCGCGAATACAGCTTCCGCGACGGCTTCGGACGCGCGGTCAGCCATGGAGATAGGTGACCAACTTGGCGAATTCCTTCGCCCATCCGTCGGTATTGCCGTCGAATGCCTTGCGGTGGTCGTCCGGCTCGAGCTGTGCGAAGCCGGTTTCGACCACGGTGACGGTGGTGCCGGTGTCGTTCGGTGTCAGCGTGAACTCGACATACGTGCGGCGCGGGTCGCTATCGGGAAGTCCGTGGATGGGCCAGGTGTAGCCGAAGGTCGTCTGCGGTTCGAGTCGTTCGATGCGAAGCTCCGCTGCGTAGCCACCCTCCCAGGCCAGTTTCGCGGTGCCGCCGACGCGCATGTCGACCTCCGCGCTGTCGCCGAACCAACTGCCGAGCCCTTCGGCTGTGGTGATGGCGGCCCACACCCGCTCCAGCGGCTGATCAATGTGCACACTGCGTTCGATTCGATCCGGGAATCCCATCGGGGCACCTCCTTATGTCGCAACCATTCGGTTGCCATAAATCTATAGCAACCGAATGGTTGCGTCAATGTGGTCGTTGACGCAGTGCAGCGCTAGGTGCGGCTGGGCGCAGTTCCGCCGGGGAAGGTGGCTTGGCCGGCGGCGGCGTATTCGGCCTGGATCTTGTAGTAGCGGGTGTCCGGGCCGTAGGCGGCGTAGAAGACGAATCCTCGGGTGTCGGGGTCGGCGAATGGTGCTCCGTCGACGAAACGGGTCAGGACCGGGGCGAGGTGGGTCGGGAAGCTCGATGGCTCGCAGCGCACCGGGAAGCAAATCCGTTGCATGCGTGGGGATGTCCAGGAAAACGTGCGGTAGAGGTTGAAGGTGCGCCCGAGGAGTGCCAGTTCGGCGTCGTCGGCCGGGATGAAGTCGAGTTCGGCCAGAATTCCGGCGATATCCGCGGGAGCGAGGGTGCCCGGCGCGAAGACGTTCGAGTAGAGATTCATTGTGCGGGCGTCGAAATCGACTGCCAATATGCCGATTTGGCCGCCATATCGGGTCAGGTGCTCGGCGCTGGCGCGGGCCGAGTCGGGGATCCCGGCGAATCCGAGAATCTGCTCCACCTCGAGTAGTTCGGGGAAAACCAGCCAGATCTTCTGCACACCACCGGCGAGTGCGAGATCGACACCCGAACGGACCGGCACGGCGGCCGATATCTCGGCGAGCAACTGCTCCATCGGATGTCCGGTGTAGGTGAGAAGTCCGGCGTCACAGAGTCTTTCGATCAGATCGGTGGGGGCACCCGGATGCATCACCCGAGCGTTGACCTCGCGTTCGGGCACCGGATGCGTCGTCGTGCGCACACCGACGACGGAGTTGGTCCACAGATCGGCGAGTGTTTCCAGCACCGGGTCCACGATCGCAGGGTCATAGCGGGCCTCGGCTAGGCGCGCATACTCCTGCAGATCCCTCCGGAGCCGATCGAGCGTGCGTGTGGCGGATTCGGTCATGGCCTTCATCGTCCCGCAGATGGCTGGCCGACGTAGCGGTTTGACCCTGACGCTGCGTCAGGCTCGACGATGTCGTGGTGAGCGAAACCTACCCCGCATTCGATATCAGTCCGGTTCCCGTGCCCGCCCTCGACGCCGTGGCTCCGGAGCTTTTCCGCGGCATCTATGGGATGCCGATGTTCGTCACGGTGCCGACGCCCGATGTGGCTGCGTCGGTGGACTTCTGGGTTCGCGGACTCGGCTTCTTCGACCTGTTCACCGCCCCCGGGCAGGTGACGCATCTGCGGCGCTGGGCGTTCCAGGACGTCTTGCTCGTGCCGGACCAGCGGCCGGCCGAGCCGACGGCGCGGAGCGTGAGCTTCGCGTGCGTGTTGAGTCAGCTCGACGAGATCGCGGCGGCGTGTGAGCGGGTGTTGCCCGGTTGTACGACGGGACCGCGGACGATGCCGTGGAACTCGGTGGAACTGGAGGTCCGCACACCGGACAACACCCGGGTGATCATGACGGCGGCGCGGCCCTACGACCCGAACAGCGCCGAGGCCGGGTGGCTGCGGTCCATCGGAATCGAAGGGCCGAAGCAATGAGGTCGGTGGCATCGCCCGGCGCGAATGTCAGACTGGATGGTGTGAATCTCGATGACGCCGCCGGTCTCACCGTCGGTGCCGCCGCATCCCGGGTGGGCGTCACCATCCGGACGCTGCATCATTGGGATGCCATCGGGCTGGTCTGCCCGTCCGAGCGCACCGCCGCCGGATACCGGCTCTATACGGATGCGGACCTGTCCCGGATCCAACGGGTGCTCACCTACCGTGAGCTGGGCCTACCTCTCGACGACATCAAGTCGATACTGGACGATCCGGCCATCGATGCGTCGGCATCGCTACGTGCGCAGCGCGATTCGCTTCGCGAGCGCGCTGCCCGCCTGCACCGAATGGCGGACGCCATGGACCGCATGATCGAGGCCAGAAAGTCCGGGATCCTGCTCTCGGCCGATGAGCAGGTCGCGATCTTCGGCGAGCAATGGCAACCCGGCTGGGCCGCGCAAGCACACGACCGCTGGGGCGAGACTCACCAGTGGGCCCAGTACGCCGAACGCGCCGCGGGCAGAACCGCCGAAGACTGGCAGCAGATCGCCGACGGCGTGGAGGCATTGAACGCTGATCTGGCCGCGGCCCAGCGCGCGGGAGTGCGCCCCGGAAGCGATCGGGCCAACGCTTTGGCCGAGCGGCACCGCGCATCGATCGACACCTACTTCGACTGCACCCACTCGATGCACGTCTGCATAGCCCGGACATACACCGCCGACCCGGAATTCGCCGCTTTCTACGATGCCATCGAGCCCGGACTGACCACCTGGCTCCGCGACATCATCGATGCCAATGCCCGCGCCAACGGGGTCATCCCGGAATCGGCGAGCTGGGTCTGAGTGCGGACCGGATCCAGTCCCGATAGTCGTCGTGGCCGGGGATCTCGATGGCGGGCTGCCACAAGCGATCCCACTCTGCTGCGGTTCGGCGTGGGCGGCGGCGAAACAACTCCCGCTTCCCACACGCTGCATCATCGGTCGGCGTATACACCTGCATCCACGCATGCGGAACCGATGGCAAACACACCGGTCGATCGGCGCCGGGATGCGCTGCCCCGACGGATCAGCTCGGCCTGACGGTGCATTCGAAACTGGTGTGAGTACTCGGCTGCGCAATCGTCGAGACCCGTCGATCGGCGTGCCACGATGAGGTGAGAAGACCAGTCGCAGGGAGGTGACGAAGTTGTCGGAGCGATCGGGAACCCGCGCCGATGATCCGTTCGGTGGTCGGCATCCGACCAGTCACGAACGGATGACCGGGCTGCCCTGGGATGCGTCGTACCACGACGGTCCAGCGCCTTGGGATATCGACCGGCCGCAACCAGCGATAGTGCGGGTGGCATCCGCAGGCGGATTCGTCGGAGCCGTGCTCGATGCGGGTTGCGGGACCGGCGAGAACGCTTTGTACGTTGCCTCGCTCGGCTTGTCGGTGTTCGGGTTCGATATAGCCGAGACGGCACTGGCGATCGCCCGGCAGAAGGCCCGGGACCGTGGGATCGAGGTCGAGTTCGCCGCGGCCGATGCGTTTCGGCTGGAGCGATTGGGGCGCAGGTTCGACACGGTGCTGGACTGTGGACTGTTCCACACCTTCGACGGGGACGAGCGAGCACGGTACGTGGCGAGTCTGGCGTCGGTGACCGAGCACGGTGGAACGCTGTATGTGTTGTGCTTCAGTGACATTGGTCCCGATACCGGCCCGCACCCGGTCGGTCGGGAAGAGCTGAGTGCGGCGTTCGGCTCCGGCGCTGGTTGGCAGGTCGCCGCCATCGAGCCGGACCGGATTCAGACGCGATTCCACGACGATGGTGCACCGGCCTGGCTCGCAACCATCCAACGGATCTAGACCGCGGAGCTGGTCGGCGAGGTGTGCGATCCCGTTCCGTCACTGACGCATTGGCGGTCCGGGTAGCAGGGATCCGATTGCGTTGATGTTGCTGGAGCAGTCTCGCGGTGCCAGCAAACTTTGGCGAAACAGTCGGCGGCGGTGGCGCGATCTGCTGAGTATGGCCACCGACACCCTGAACCTCGCCGAGCGACGTCAAGCGATCCGCAGACTCGTTGCGCTCTGTCACCAAGTGAATCGGCTGGTGGAGCTGGCCGAGACCGAAGCGTCCGAACCCTTGATCGCACAGGCTCATACCACGCGCCGGGTTTTGCAGGATCTGGTGCTCGATATGGTCGCGGTCGACCGGCGCTCCCAGATCTGAACCGGAATCGTCAGTGCCGCACGGAAATCCAACTCGCTGCACACCGATTCCCATCGGGGTGAGCACGCTGGCCGCACCGGGGCGCAGGCGAACGGTTAGCTGGATGCGCCGCCACCGATGTGCTGCGTTCGCCATCGATGCGCCGGGGATGGTCAGCGATCACGACCTGGCACCGGGCAGGCGTCGGCTGCCTCGGTGACCACCTGTGGTTCGCTCGACGCCACCGGACGCGCACCGTGCTCCCAGCCCGCACCGGTCACGGGCTCGGTCCGGGCCAGCGCAACCAGCTCGGCGTCCTCGAAAACCCGTCCACGACTGAGGAATCGGAGTCCTTCGGGTGATTCCAAACTGAATCCGGAGCCGCGGCCCGGCACCACATCGAGGATGAGCTGAGTGTGCTGCCACGCCGCGAACTGCGGACCCGAAATCCACACCGGCGCACAGTCATCCGGCTCCGGCTCGGTCGTGGGCAGTTCATCGGCGCGCAGGCGCAGATCGAGCAGGCCGAGCAGCACATCGCGATCGCCGACCACGAATTCACCTGCGGGATAACACATCGGCGCCGAACCGTCGCAGCAGCCGCCGGACTGGTGCAGCATCAGCGGCCCGTGCTGCCCGCGGAGGCGACGGAGCAGATCCATCGCCGCCGCGGTGGCACGCACGCGCCGGGGGACTGCGGCCATCAGAAGAAGCCTTGCGCCTTCGATGCGTAACCGACCAGCAGGTTCTTCGTCTGCTGGTAATGCTCGAGCATCATGCGGTGGTTCTCACGTCCGATGCCGGACTGCTTGTAGCCGCCGAACGCGGCGTGTGCGGGGTACTGGTGGTAGGTGTTGGTCCACACCCGACCGGCCTGGATATCACGCCCGGCCCGGTAGGCGACCGCGCCGTCGCGCGACCATACGCCAGCGCCGAGTCCGTAGAGCGTGTCGTTGGCGATCTTGATGGCATCGTCGTAGTCGGCGAACGAGGTCACCGAGACGACCGGCCCGAAGATCTCCTCCTGGAAGATCCGCATCGAATTGCTGCCCGCGAAAACCGTCGGCTGCACGTAGTAGCCGCCCGCCAGATCGCCGCCGAGGTCGGCGCGCTCGCCGCCGGTGAGCAAGGTGGCGCCCTCGGCCTTGCCGATCTCGATGTAGGACAGGATCTTTTCGAACTGATCGTTGCTGGCCTGCGCGCCGATCATGGTATCGGTATCGAGCGGATCGCCCTGCCGCACGGCCTTGGTCCGCACCACGGCCGCGGCCAGGAATTCGTCGTAGATATCGGCCTGGATGAGCGCCCGCGACGGGCAGGTGCAGACCTCGCCCTGGTTGAGCGCAAACATGGTGAAACCTTCCAGGGCCTTGTCCTGGAAGTCGTCGTTCGCGGCGAGGACATCGGAGAAGAAGATATTGGGGCTCTTGCCGCCGAGTTCCAGGGTGACCGGAATCAGATTCTGCGAGGCGTACTGCATGATCAGGCGACCGGTGGTGGTTTCGCCGGTGAACGCGATCTTCTTGATCCGCGGGCTGGCGGCCAGCGGCTTGCCCGCCTCGACGCCGAAACCGTTGACAATATTGACCACGCCGGGCGGCAGCAGATCACCGATCAGGCCGATCAGGAACAGGATCGAGGCCGGAGTCTGCTCGGCGGGCTTGAGTACCACGGCATTACCGGCGGCGAGCGCGGGCGCGAGCTTCCAGGTGGCCATCAGGATCGGGAAGTTCCACGGAATGATCTGGCCGACAACGCCGAGCGGCTCGTGGAAGTGGTATGCGACGGTATCGACATCGATCTCCGACAGCGAACCCTCCTGGGCGCGGATCGCACCGGCGAAGTAGCGGAAGTGATCGATGGCCAGGGGAATATCGGCGGCCAGGGTTTCCCGGATCGGCTTGCCGTTGTCCCAGGACTCCGCAAGGGCGATCGCGTCGAGGTTTTCTTCGATCCGGTCGGCGATCTTATTGAGGATGATGGCGCGCTCGGCAACCGAGGTCCTACCCCACGCGGGCGCGGCGGCGTGCGCGGCATCGAGGGCGAGTTCGATGTCCTCGGCGGTGCCGCGGGCGACCTCGCAGAACGTTTGACCCGTTATCGGAGTGGGGTTTTCGAAGTACTGCCCCTTGACGGGCGCGACCCATTCACCGCCGATCCAGTTGTCGTAGCGGGCCTGGAACGACATGGCGGCATCGGGTGTTCCCGGGCGGGCGAATACGGTCATCGAATCCTCCTCGATCTGCTGACTAAGGTGTGATCCAGAACACTATGAGTGTCCATGTTGCACCACGGTTGCAACAAACTGGTCAGATGCCCAATTTGCGATCGAGCAGTCGCAGCTGTGCCTCTACCTGGGCATACATCGAGGATCGGCGGTCGAGCGAGGAGAGATAGGCGGTCCACGCGGCAATGTCGTCGCGGCCGTCGACCGAACCGGTCCAGCGGGCGAGCAGGCGGCGATCGCCCGCCGTCAACAGGGCCGCGCGCAGCCGGCCACGCAACTCGGCACGCAGTTCATCGATGCCGGGTGCGAGTGAGCGGGGCAGGATCGGACCCGGATAGGCGCGCAATGCGGCCGAGGTATCGCCGCGAGCGAGTGCGCGTCGAACCTCGGCGACATCGGTATCGAGATCCAGCAGCAGCCGATAGGGACGGGAGCCGAGGCCGTTGGCGCCCAGCATCTTTCGCACCCGCGACATTTCCGCCCGCACCGTCACCGGATCCAGCTCCGATTCGTCGAGCAGCATGGCGAGGTGGTCGGCACTGAGGCCCTCGGGATACTCGGCCAGCAGCAATAGGATTTCGGCATGCCGCTGAGACAGGCGGATCGGCTCGCCGTCGCGGGTCAGGGTCGGCCGGTTCGAGCCGAGCACTCGCAGCCGTGCTGCCGGGAGAGCGAGCGGTCGCGGCGAATCGAGCATGAGCAGCCGCAGTTCGGATTCCACGGCCAGCACCGTTGCCCGGATCAGCGACAACATCTCCGGCGCCGCGACTCGCGGGCCGCCGGTGATATCGATGGCGCCGATGATCTGGCCGCCGCGCGGATCGTGCACGGGCGCGGCCGAACAACTCCATTCGTGCACCACCCGGCTGAAATGTTCGGCCCCGAAAATCTGCACATGATGGTCGAGGGCGAGTGCGGTGCCCGGCGCATTGGTGCCGACCCGCTCCTCACTCCAGTCGGCGCCCTCCATGAAATTCATTGCCAGCGCCCGATCTTTGACCTTCGAATCGCCCTCGACCCAGAGCAATCGGCCCCCCGCATCGCTGATCGCGACCAGCAGTCCGGCCTCGGCGGCATCTTCGACCAGCAACTTCCGCACTATCGGCCGAATCAGCGCGGTGGGATGGTTGGCCCGATAGCGCTGCAGTTCCAGATCGTCGATGCCCACCGCATCGCCGAAGCCGTCCGGGTCCACGCCGCAATTGCGGCTGCGCCGCCAGGAATCCAGGACCACCGGACGCACCGAATCACCGTCGGGGCGCACGGTCGGCAGCCGGTCGACGCCGTCGAGGAAGGAGCGGTGCGCCGACGACATCCGCAGTGCCAACTGCGTGAGGTCGTCATCGGGTCGAACGGCCACCCAGGGGTTGCCGTGCGCTGCTGTGCTCAATCGGTTTCCTTCGTGTCTGCCCATAACCACTGTAATGCCGGTCACATATGGCATGGCCAGGGATGGTGACTGCGACGGGCGACGCAGTGACGGTTGCACGTACGCTGACTGTTGCTCTGGGCGGGCCGCATCGATGCACGCCGCTCACCGTCTCTGCTCATCGACTGGAGTTACGTCACTTGACCACGCCAGATTCGGCAACGCACACCCGTTCCTACCCGGTCGCACACGGTTCACCGATCGATACCGACGGTCCCCGAATTGCGCTGTACTCAGCGGAATTCGCCGCGGATCCGCATGCCGCGTACCGCGATATGCGCAGTAGATACGGATCCCTGGTGCCGGTGGAACTGTCGCCCGGCGTGCCAGCCACTCTGGTGATCGGCTACTACACGGCGCTGCGCATCCTCAATGATCCCGATCATTTTCCGGCCGATTCACGGACCTGGCAGAAGAGCGTCCCCGATGACTGCCCGATTCGGCCGATGCTCGAATGGCGTCCGGCCGCAATTCGCAGCACCGGTCTCGAGCACACCCGCTACCGCGAGGCGACCGTTGCCGCACTCGTCGAAATCGACCTGTTCGCTTTGCATTCCACAGTGGAGCAGATCGCCATTCCGCTGATCAACTCCTTCTGCGAGGTCGGCACGGCGGATCTGATCAGCCAGTACGCCTTCCCGCTATCCTTCGCGGTGATCAATGCGATGCTCGGTTGCCCACCGGAAATCGGTCAGCGTGCCGCCGCCGGTATGGCCGCGCTGATCGAGGGCGTAGATGCCGCAGCGGGCAATAAGATGGTCGGCGATGCCATGTTCGACCTGGTCTGCCTCAAACGTGCAGAGCCGGGCGACGATATCGTCTCGCGGCTGCTGGCCCATCCGGCGCAGCTCGATGACGCCGAGATGATCCACCAGGTGCTCAGCTTCTATGGCGCGGGCATCGAACCGACCCAGAATCTGATCATCAATACGCTGCGGTTGATGCTGACCGATACTCGAATCGCGGGCGGCATTCACGGCGGGAGCCTGTCCACCCGCGATGCGTTGGACGAGGTGCTGTTCACCGACCCGCCCCTGTCGAACTACTGCGTCACCTTCCCGAGGCAGCCGATCCTGATCGATGGCGCGTGGCTGCCCGCCCACCAGCCGGTGGTCATCAGCATGACCGGCTGCAATAACGATCCCGCAATCAATACCGGGGTGTACACCGACAATCGCTCACATTTGGCGTGGAGCGCCGGTCCGCATGCCTGTCCGGCCCGATCGCTCGCATCGCTGATCGTCCAGGACGCCATCGATCAACTACTCGACGCCCTCCCGGAAATACACCTCGCCGTCCCCGTCGAGGACCTGAGCTGGCGCCCGGGCCCATTCCAGCGCGCGTTGGTCTCCCTCCCCGTCAGCTTCTCCAAATCCCCTCCGCTGCAAATCCACTGAATCGGTAATCCGGCGCAGCGGCTTCGGCCGCTGCGCCGGGCTAGCGCGCGGGCGACCACCGCTGACAGACTGCAAGCCTCGCTCGACCGGCTCGCCGAGCTCGTCGAGAACTAAGCCCTGGGGCGGACGATCATTCGCGAGCCGCGCGGGGACGCAGCGTCAAATCAGCTCGGCCAAGGTGGCTCGGGATCCTCTGGTGTGCAGTGAACTCAGGGCCGCGGTATAGGCATCGACGAAGCGTGGCTCATCGATCAGATCGCCGAATATCGACCGATCGGTAAGGAATGCGGTGGGATCGTCGCGCTGGCGACGGGCCAGCGGTACCAGGCGCTCGCGCAGCGCGTCGACCACCTCGATCGGTGCGCCGTCTTCGTCGATCCCCTCGGCATAACGCGCCCAGCCCGCGACTACCGTTGCGGCACAGGTGATCTCGCCGCCCGTGGCGAGTTGCCGACGGACCACCGGTAGCAGCCACTTGGGGATCCGGTCCGAGGATTCGGCGCACAGTCTGGCGATGGTATCGCCGATCGCGGGGTTGGCGAAGCGCTCGATCAGGGTGTGCTTGTATCGATCCAGGTCGACCCCGGGCACCGGGTGCAGGGTCGGGGTCGCTTCGCGGTCCATGTAGCGCATCAGGAATCGCCGGAACACCGGATCCTGCGCTGCCTCATCGACCAGCCGGTAGCCGCTCAGATATCCGAGATAGCCGAGTGCCTGGTGGCTCGCGTTCAGCAGACGCAGTTTCATCAGCTCATAGGGCGCGACGTCGCTGACGAATTGCACGCCGACCTCGTCGAGTGCCGGTCGGCCCAGCGAGAACGAATCCTCGATGACCCATTGGGTGAACGGCTCGGTTACCACCGGCCAGCGATCGGTCACGCTGTAGCGCCGCGCGAGCTCCGCCGATGTCCCCGGTGGGGTGACCGGGGTGATGCGGTCTACCATCGAATTCGGGAATTGCACCGCGCGCTCGACCCAGTCGCCCAGTTCGGGATCGCGCAGCCGTGCGAAGGCGCCGAATGTGCGGCGCGCGACGTGGCCGTTGCCCTCGATATTGTCACAGGACAGCACGGTGAACGGTGTGATGCCGCGCGCGCGACGCCGCCTCAGCCCTTCGGTGATCAGCCCGAATACCGTGGCGGGCAAGGCATTCGGGATGAGATCGGCGCGGATCTCCGGATTGTCGGCGATGAATTCGCCGGTGGTCGCCGCGAAGTTGTAGCCGCCCTCGGTAATGGTGAGTGAGACGATCCGGGTCGCCGGGGCGGCCAGTTTCTCGATGACGGCCTCGGGGTCGTCCGGGGCAAAGAGATATTCGATGATCGAGCCGACCACGCGGGTCGTCCGGTCGCCGTCGGGTGCGACGACCGACAGCGTGTACAAGCCGTCCTGTGCCGCGAGCACATCGCGCATGCGCCGATCTTCCTGGCGCACCCCGACCCCGCAGATTCCCCAGTCGCGCGCTCCACCACGCCGCAGCAACTCGTCGAGATAGTTCGCCTGATGCGCCCGATGGAACCCGCCGACGCCGAAATGCACTATGCCGCTGGTGATTCGGGAGCGGTCGTAGTTCGGTGCCGACAGGTCGGCAGGTAGGTCGCCGACGGTCGCGGCACGCAATGTGATCGATGTGGCCTCGCTCATGACACCCCTCCGACTGTTGTGTACGTCACATTCCAATGGTAACCTCTGTGAGCAATAGATCACATGCTGAGCAGATGATCAGAGTCAATGAGGAGCTCGTGTGGCCACCGAACCATCCCGGCCCGGCACGGCGGACGATGTCCGGCTGGCATTGCGGGCCGCGCAGCTCTATCACCTGGAAGGTGCGACGCAGGCCGAAATCGCGGCCAAGCTGGGTGTTTCGCGGCCGACCGCCGGGCGGCTCATCGCCCGTGCGCGAGCGCAGGGACTGGTGCGCATCGAAATCAGCGTCCCCGACGACCTGCGCTCGTCCGTGCACACGGATATCGAAAGCGAGATCGAGGCGGCATTCGGGCTCACCGAGGCGGTGGTGCTCGGAGATATTCCGGACGGCTCGCCATCGGGCCTGCAGCCCCTGGCCCGCGCTGCGGTCGGCGTACTGACCCGGCGGCTGCAGCCGACGCATACGCTCGGATTCACTTGGGGTCCGGAGACGATCGCCGTCGCGCACGAACTGCGCACCAAATCCGCGCACTGCGCGCGCGTCGTCCAACTCGACGGGTCGATGACCTCATTCGACTACCAGACCGGCGTGGACTACACGCTGGGTCGATGTGCGATGCAACTGCAGGCGACACCGGTTCGCCTGCACGCCCCGCTGTACGCCGATCCGGCGACGGTTACCGCGCTGGAACAGGATTCGGTGCTCGGGCGCGCGATCGCGCTCGGCCGCACCGCCGATGTGATGATGTTCGGCGTCGGCCCGGTCTCCACCGCCACCACCCTGTTCGAGGGCAGCTATCTGGACACGGCGATCCTCGACGAACTGCGCGGGCTCGGGGCGGTCGGCGAGATCGGCGGCCGGTTCTTCCACGCCGACGGCAGCGATATCGGGGGATCGCTTGCGCAGCGGACGGTTTCGGTCGGTCTCGACGCGATCCGGCGGTGCCCCGCCACGGTGCTGATCTCCGGCGGGCCGGTGAAACATGAAGCCGTTCTCGGTGCGTTGCGCGGGGGACTGGCCAAGATCCTCGTCACCGACGTCGAGTGCGCGCGGTGGCTGTTGGAAAGGAAGGAGGGCCTGTCCGATGCCTAGACCGAGCCCGATGAGCAGGCGGACCCGATTCGCGAAACCCGCAGTGGCGCTGGCTGTTACGGCCCTACTCGGGGTGTCCGGTTGTGCGGGGGCCGGTTCGTTCACCTCCGGCGGCCGGGACACCGTCACCATCGCCATGGTCTCCAATTCGCAGATGCGCGACGCCATCGCGCTCTCCGGTGAGTTCGAGCGCGAAAATCCCGGCACCAAGCTGAAATTCGTCTCCCTATCGGAGAACGAGGCCCGCGCCAAGATCACCGCATCGGTCGCGACGGGCGGCGGCGAATTCGACGTCGTCATGATCAGCAATTACGAGACGCCGCAATGGGCCGCGAACGGGTGGCTGGTCGATCTGTCGAGCTACGCGCGCCGGACCCCGGGCTATGACGAGCAGGATTTCATTCCGTCGTTGCAAAAGTCGCTGTCCTACAACGGCGATATGTACTCGGTGCCGTTCTATGGCGAATCGTCGTTCCTGATGTACCGCAAGGATCTGTTCGAGCAGGCCGGGCTGACCATGCCCGCCGAACCGACCTGGGATCAGATCGCGCAGGCCGCGGCGAAGCTCGACGATCCGGCCAGCGGGCGCTCCGGCATCTGCCTGCGCGGCAAACCGGGCTGGGGTGAATCACTCGCCCCGCTGAATACGGTCATCAATACCTTCGGCGGCCGCTGGTTCGACGAGAACTGGCACGCCCAGCTCACCAGCCCGGAGGTGGTCGCGGCCGTCGAGTTCTATATCGGCCTGGTCCGCGCGCACGGCGAACCCGGTGCGGCCACCAGTGGATTCGGTGAATGCGCGACACAGCTGTCCCAGGGCAATACCGCGATGTGGTACGACGCGACCTCGGCCGTCGGTGTGCTCGAGGATCCGGCATCGAGCAAGGTGGTCGGCAAGATCGGCTACGTGCTCGCGCCGACGGTGCGCAAACCCAATTCCGGCTGGCTCTATACCTGGTCGCTCGGCATTCCGAAATCCAGCGACAAACCCGACGCCGCATGGAAATTCATCTCCTGGATGACCGGCAAACCCTATATCCAGATGGTCGGTCAGCGACTCGGCTGGTCACATGTGCCGCCCGGCAGCCGCCGGTCCACCTACGAGATCCCCGAGTACAAGGAGGCTTCGAGGGCCTATGGGCCGCTGACCCTGGCGGCGATGTCGGGTGTCGATCCGGAACATCCCACCGTGCAACCGGTTCCGTACACCGGTATCCAGTTCATCACCATTCCGGAGTTCCAGGATCTGGGAACCCGGGTGAGCCAGCAGATCAGCGCCGCGGTCGCGGGCCGGATCAGCGTGCGGGCCGCACTCGACCAAGCACAGCAGTATGCCGAGACCGTCGGCAGGTCGTATCGAGGGAACCAGTAGTCATGTCCGAAACAATCACTGCCCCTGCGGTATCGTCGTCCGCCGGATCCCCGCCCGTGACCGAGCTATCGCATCGGATTTCACGCGCCGAGGCCTGGCGACGCCGCGGACCGCTACTGCCCGCGCTGATCTTCATGATCGTCGTCACCCAGGTGCCGTTCGTCTTCACGCTGTACTACTCGACGCAGTCCTGGAATCTGGTCCGGCCCGGATCCCGGCACTTCACCGGATTGCAGAACTACGCGGATGTGTTCCGCGACAGTCAGTTCCGGCAGGTCGCGTTCAACACCGTGATCCTGATCGTCGGCACCGTCATCATCTCGGTGGTGCTGGGGTTGCTGCTGGCATTGCTGCTGGATCGGGCCTTCTTCGGCCGCGGCGTGGTGCGCACCTTGCTGATCACCCCGTTCCTCGTGACACCCGTTGCGGCGGCGCTGATCTGGAAGACGACGATGCTCGATCCGGTCTTCGGGCTGGTCAATTTCGTATTGAAACCGTTCGGCGTCGGTCAGACCGACTGGGTGAGCAAATATCCGCTGCCCGCGGTGATGGCGGATCTGGTCTGGCAGTGGACGCCGTTCATGATGCTGCTGATCCTGGCGGGGCTGCAATCGATGCCCCGCGACATCGTGGAGGCCGCCAGGGTGGACGGCGCGAATTCCTTTGCGGTCTTCCGAGAACTCACGCTGCCGCATCTACGCCGGTTCATCGAACTCGGTGCGGTACTTGGTGCGATCTATCTGGTCAACACCTTCGACGCGGTGTACATGATGACCTCGGGCGGACCCGGCATCGCCAGTTCCAATCTGCCCTTCTACATCTACCAGCGCGCATTCCTCGGCTTCGATATCGGCCAGGCCGCCGCGATGGGTGTGGTCACCGTCATCGCCACCACCGTGGTCGCAACCTTCGCGCTGCGACTGCTGTTCAAGACATTCACCGGGAAGGAGGCGGCGGCATGAACGCGCGCAAACGGTCCGGCCTGATCTGGAGCGTCCTCGCCTGGGTAGTCGGCATCGGCATGTTCTTCCCGGTGCTGTGGATGGTGCTGACGGCGTTCAAACAGGAGGGCGACGCCTATACCGACCCGCCGAAGCTGTTGTTCACCCCGACGCTGGACCAGTTCTCCGCCGTACTCGACAGTGGCATCGGCACCAGCCTGTTGAACTCCACCTTCGCGACCGTGGTGTCGACGGCGCTGGTACTGGCGCTGGGCATTCCGGCCGCCTTCGCACTGTCGCTGCGACCGGTGCGCAAGACGCGCGACGCGCTGTTCTTCTTCATCGGCACCAAGATGCTGCCGGTGGTCGCGGCGATCGTGCCACTGTATGTGATCGTCGGCGATATCGGACTGCTCGACAATATCTGGGCGCTCGTCATCCTATACACGGCAATGAATCTGCCGATCGCGGTGTGGATGATGCGCTCGTTCTTCCTGGAGGTGCCCGGCGAACTGCTCGAGGCCGCGAGCATGGACGGTGCCAGCCTGGTGACCTCGGTGCGCGAGGTGATCTTGCCGCTGGTCTCACCCGGTATTGCGGCCACCGCGCTGATCTGCGTCATCTTCTCCTGGAACGAATTCTTCTTCGCCGTGAATCTCACCGCGGTGCAGGCCCAGACCATGCCGGTGTTCCTGGTCGGATTCATCACCGGTGAGGGCCTGTACTGGGCGCGGTTGTCCGCGGCCGCCGTACTCGCCGCGCTGCCGGTCGTACTCGCCGGTTGGCTCGCGCAGAACAAGCTGGTGCGCGGGCTGTCCTTCGGCGCCATCAAGTAAGGAAAAGTCAATGGCCACAATCCGTTACGACTCGGCATCCTGCGTCTACCCGGGCGCCGACACGCTCGCGGTCGATGCGCTGGATCTGGATATCGCCGACGGCGAATTCATTGTCCTGGTTGGACCTTCGGGCTCGGGCAAGTCGACCGCCCTGCGCATGCTCGCCGGGCTGGAGGAGATCGACGCCGGATCGATCCGGATCGATGGCGCCGATATGGTCGGTGTGCCGTCCAAGGACCGCGATATCGCCATGGTGTTCCAGAACTACGCGCTCTACCCGAACAAGACCGTCGGGGAGAATATGGGTTTCGCGCTGAAGATGATGAAGGTGCCGTTGGCCGAACGCAAGAAGCGCGTCGCCGATGCCGCCGAATTGCTTGGCCTGACACCATATCTCGACCGCAAGCCCGCCAAACTGTCCGGCGGACAGCGTCAGCGGGTCGCGATGGGCCGCGCCATCGTGCGCGAGCCACGCGTGTTCTGCATGGACGAGCCGCTGAGCAACCTCGACGCCAAGTTGCGCGTACAGACCCGCACCCAGATCGCCGCACTGCAGCGCCGCCTCGGCACCACCACCGTCTATGTCACCCACGACCAGGTCGAGGCGATGACCATGGGTGATCGCGTTGCCGTACTGCGCGATGGCAAGCTGCAGCAGTTCAGCACCCCGGCCGAACTCTACGATCGGCCCGCCAACGCCTTCGTCGCCGGATTCATCGGCTCGCCATCGATGAATCTGTGCACGGTGCCCGTCGTGGCAGACGGTGTCCGGCTCGCCGACACCACCGTCGAACTGCCACGCACCCGACTGGCCCGCCTCGCCGAGGCCGGACTCGACACCGTGACCATCGGCATCCGGCCCGAGCAGCTCGAACTGCGCCGCGACGGAACCGGTTTCGGCGTCACCGTCGAGCTGATCGAGGAGTTGGGCAGCGAATCCTATGTCTACGCCCGCGTCCCCGACTCCCCGCTCACCGGTCTCGACGGTGAACAGCTCACCTTCGTGGCTCGCTCCGCCGACCGGGCGCCCGCCGCGCTGGGTGAATCGGTGACGATGCGCGTGCGTGACACCGCCTCGGTGCACCTGTTCCACCCCGTGCACGGAACCCGGATCCCGGGCTGAGAGGTTATTCACCGACGAATAGCCCCGATCGCCGCGGCCGAATGTTTCGGCGCAATGACATTCGGCGCTCCGGATCGCGTGCACCACAGGGAGTTGCATCACCATCTCGGGCGAGCTCGCGCACAATCGTGGCGACGGGAATATCCTCGAAGTAACTGGTTGATTGTTGTATCGAGGTCGTCGTGGCGCACATCGATCCGCTTTCCACGCAACGCGAGCTGACCTCAGGGTTCGCGGCGGAATTGGACGCTGCCGGGTTCACCGACGCCGTCGAGATCGGACGCGGCGGTTTCGGGGTGGTGTATCGCTGCGCCCAGCCCGCACTCGATCGCACGGTGGCCATCAAGGTGCTCACCGCCGATCTGGAGTCGGAGAATCTCGAACGATTCGTCCGCGAACAACTCGCCATGGGCAAACTCTCCGGACATCCGAATATCGTCAGCGTCTTCGAGGTCGGCTCCACCGCGACCGGACGGCCCTACATCGTGATGCCCTATCACTCGCACGGTTCACTGGACGCCCGCATCCAGCAGCACGGTCCGGTCGGCTGGCAGGAGGCGCTGCATATCGGGGTGAAGATCGCCGGTGCCCTGGAAACCGCGCACCGGCGCGGCATGCTGCACCGCGATGTGAAACCCGGCAATATCCTGCTGACCGAATACGGTGAGCCGCAGTTGGCCGATTTCGGCATTGCCCGGCTGGTCGGTGGTTTCGAGACAACAGCAGGCACCATCACCGGCTCACCCGCCTTCACCGCACCCGAGGTGCTGCAGGGACACGTCCCGGATGTGACCGCCGACATCTACAGCCTGGCCTCGACCCTGTTCTGCGCCAGCACCGGCCACGCGGTCTTCGAACGACGCAGCGGCGAACAATTGGTCGCACAGTTCCTCCGCATCACCAAGCATCCGATTCCGGACCTCGGCGACGCGGGTCTGCCCGCCGATGTGACCGCCGCGATCGAAGGCGCGATGTCCCGCGAGCGCGACGAACGGCCGTCCAGCGCAGCCGATTTCGGTGAACAGCTGCGCGAGATCCAGGAACGGCACGGTCTGCCGCCCGACGAGATGCCGATCCCGCTGCCCGCCGCCGAACCCGTCGGACAACGCCCGACACCCACACCGCCCGCGACCGGTCGCCGCCGCACTTCCGGAATGCGCTCGACCATCACGCCGCCCGTGCCGGCCACGCGATTGCGGCCGCCGGTGGCCAACCGCCCGCTGGTCGACCGGCAGCGGCTCATCGCACTGCTGCAACAGGGACGCAACCGCAGGCTCGCGGTCATCCACGGCGCCACCGGATTCGGCAAGACCACCCTCGCCGCGCAATGGTGCCAGGCGCTGAGCGCGGACGACGTGGCGGTGGCCTGGCTGACCGTCGACAATGACGACAACAACGTGGTCTGGTTCCTCTCCCACCTGATCGAAGCCATCCGCGCCGAACGGCCGTCGCTGGCGCGCGAACTCGGCGAACTGCTCGAAGAACACGGCGACGAATGCGAACGCTATGTGTTGACCTCGCTGATCAACGATATCGACCGGCGCGGTGAACAACTCGTCGTTGTCATCGACGACTGGCACCGCGCCACCGATCCCGCGACCACCCGCGCGCTGCGGTATCTGATCGAAGGCTGTAGTCCGACACTGCATGTGGTGATCACCAGCCGCAATCGGACCGGGCTGCCGATGAGCTCGATGCGAGCCCGCGACGAGCTGGTCGAAATCGGCCCTGACGCACTGCGTTTCGATGTCGAGGAGGCGTACCTTTTCCTGGTGGAGCTGGGCGGGCTGGAGCTGGATCGCGGTGATGTCGAGGATCTCACCGAATCCACCGAGGGCTGGGTCGCGGCACTGCAACTGGCGGCACTGTCGCTGCGCGGCAGCGATGATCCCGGCGAGCTGATCAGCCATCTGACCGGACGCCATCACGCCATCAGTGAATTCCTGGTCGAGAACGTCCTGGACACGCTGGAACCCGGCATGCTCGACTTCATGGTGGCGACCTCGATCACGCCGCGGATCTGCGGTGAACTCGCCTCGGCGCTCACCGGCGAAGTGGATGGGCAGGCCATGCTGGAGCAGATCGAACTCCAGGATCTGTTCCTGCGCAAACTCGATGACGGCAACTGGTTCCGATACCACCACCTGTTCCAGGACTTCCTGCAGCAGCGGCTGGAACGTGATCGTCCCGAACGGATCACCGAACTGCACCGGGCGGCGTCACGGTGGTTGGCCGAGCATAGGCATGTCAGCGAGGCGGTCGATCACGCCCTGCTGGCCGAGGATGAGCAGCGGGCCATCGAGATCGTCGAACGCGACGGTATGTCACTGCTCGAGTACGGGCAGTTCGCCACCCTTATCGGTCTGGTCAACAAACTGCCCGCCAGTATTATCGAAACCCATCCTCGGCTGCAATTGGATCTGGCGTGGGCGAATATCCTGCTGCACCGTGCCGGACCGGCCGCACGCGCACTGCGGCTGGCCGAATCGAATGTGGACAGCGGTGAATTCGACGGGGAAACAACGGCGCGACTGCGTGCCGAGGCCGGTGTGGTGCATGCGGTGGTACAGGTGCGCGCGGATGTGCTCGCCGGTGTCGACGATATGCTGGCCGCCTGCTTCTTCCGGGCCGAAGAACTGTCACCGTATGTGGTCGCGATCGGGGCGAATGTCGCGACCTTCGCCGCCGGCTATCGATACGACTTCGACGAGGCGTTGCGCATTCAGGAGTGGTCCGCGCCGTATATGCGGCAGAACAAGGGTTTCTACAACAACGTCAACGGTTTGTGCTTTCTCGGACTCGCCGCGAGCCTGCAGCTCGATATCACCAGGGCCGAGCAGTACTTCCGCAGGGCGATGAAGGTGGCCAAACAATCCGGCGGAAGTCACTCCTACGGCGCGCGCCTGGCCGGATCCCTGTTGGGCGAATTGCTGTACGAACGTGGGGAAGTCGCGGAGGCGGAACGGTTGCTCGATGAGGGGTACAAACTGGGCCCCGAGGCGGGCGTTGTCGATTTCAAGTTGGCGCGCTACGTCGTCGGGGCCCGCATCAAAGCGTTGCGCGGAGATCGCGCGGCCGCCATTCGCAGGTTGAACGAGGGTGCCCGCGTTGCCCGTTCGATGTCATTGCCGCGATTGGGCGCGGAGGTGGAGAACGAGCGGCTGCGGCTCGGTCTACCGCCGCATCCGGAATTCGGCCCGCTGCCCGTCGTCGAATATGGGAATCGCCGCAAGCCGGTGGACCCGATCGACGAATTCACCATACTGTATGAGGAATTCACCGCGATCCGGCTGCTGCTCACCGCGGGATCGCCGGAAAAGACCGAACTCGCCTGCACCTGGGCGCAGGAGTGGGTCGACCTGCTCGAATCGGTCGAGCGTCCGAGGGAACTGCTGAAGGCGCGCCGATTGCTGATCGCCTGCCTGGCCGCCGCGGGCCGCACCGATGCGGCCAAGACCCTGCTGGTAACGGTGGCCGCCCAGTGTGCCGAACTCGGGTCGGTCCGCTATCTGCTCGACGGGGGACCGTATGTCGTGGCCACGATCGCCGCGGTGCGCGAAGATCAGCTCGCGGACCGCTGGCGTCCCGAATGGCCGGACGTACCAGCCGAATTCCTGCTCGCATTGGTCAATGCCGATGCGGCCCAAACGATCTGACGCAAATATCGTCGGCCCGAATCACTCGCCCGCGGGGACACTGGTCGCGGCGAGCAGATCGGTGACCCGATGGGCGGGCATCGGCCGGTGGAACAGCCAACCCTGCGCGGTATCGCAGCCGAGTGCGGCGAGCCGGTCGGCCTGATACCGCGTTTCGACGCATTCGGCGGTCAGGGTGTAGCCGAGGGCGTGGGTGAGTTCGACGATCGATTCGAGTACGAGCAGATCGGTGGCGCCGGGGGATTCCGGGGTGCGGATGCAGCGGATGAACGGGCCGGCGAGTTTGACGCGTCGAGCATGGTCTGCGCGACCTCGGCCGTCCGGTCGGATGTGTTGACCTGGGGGACCAGGATGACGAATTCATCGCCGTCCATGCGGGCGACGAGCTGGCCGGGACGGGCCCGGGCGCGCAGCCGGGCCGCGGCCTGGATGAGCAGTTCGTCGCCGACCGCGTGCCCGAAGGTGTCGTTGACGAGTTTGAAGTGGTCGAGGTCGATATAGCAGAGGCCGAATGCGGCGCTGGGATCGGCGAAGGCGGCGGTGAGTGCGTCGATGAACTTCGTTCGGTTCGGCAGGCCGGTCAGCCCGACGATATTGATTCCGCGCCCGAACAATCCGGCGCCTACGGTGGTGTCGCCCGCAAGAACTCAGTCGAGGCAGCGCCGTAGCGCAGCAACCACGAAAGGCCATGCGGCGGAAGCGGGATCGATGAGTTCGAAGTGCCCGGTATCCGGCAGTTCGACGAGTTCCGCACCGGATTTCGCGCAGTATTCTCGGGCCATCTCGATCGGCAGGCGCTGGTCCTTATCACCGTGTACGACGACGACCGGGATGTCAGCGGTGCCGAGCAGCGCGGGATCGGTCGCGGCGTAACGCTCGGGCAATTCGTCGGGGCCGCCACCGAGCAATTCGGCCACCGCACCTTCGCCATTGGCGCGGTGATAGGCGTCGACCAGGTTCGCCGCCGGGGCCAAGGCGACGACACCGGCGACTCGCGGTGCGGTCTCGGTGCGCCAGCTCGCGCCGGTCGGCAGGTGATGGCGTAATGCTGCCCAGAGGGCCAGGTGGCCGCCTGCCGAATGTCCGACGTATGCAATGCGGTCCTGGTCGATTCGGCCCGGACGGGCGTCTTCGATCAACGTGGGCAGTACATCGAGCGCCCGCGCCGCATCGTCGAATGTGCCCGGCCATCCGCCGCCGTTGCCGACCCGCCGGTACTCGATACTCGCGACCACATATCCGAGCGCGGCGAACGCCTGTGCCTCCGGGCGGGCATGGGTGCGGTCGATCGCCGCGCGCCAGAATCCGCCGTGCAGGACGAATACCAGGGGTGCCGGATCGTTCGTTGCGGGCAGGTACAGGTCGGCCACCTGGTCGGGGTGGGAGCCGTAGGCGATGGTGGTGTCGATGGTCATCGATCCATCAAACGCCTCGCGGGCGGTGCTACAGGCTGAAGGCGATGGCGCGCAGGACGAGCACGACAATGAAGACCACGGTGAAGGCCAGGTCGATCGATAGCCCGCCCATGCGGATCGGCCGCAGATACCGGCGGACCGGCGCGATCACCGGTTCGGTCCAGGTATGGGTCAGGTCGCGGGCGCGGTTCACCCAGCTGGGGTGGTTCCCATCGGCCAGCACCCCGATCCAATCGAATACCAGCCGGGCGAGTAGCAGCAGGATGAATAGCGTCAGGGCTAACCCGAGCAAAGTTCCGATAAGGTGCATGTCGAACTCCTTCGTGGGTGGCCTTCTACCAGTATCAACGTGCGAGACCGACTGGGAAGTGTCCCATTCGTCGGGTTCTCAGCCGACTATCAGGTCGGTTAGCCTGTCTCGATGCGCCGACCGCTCCGATATCTGCCGATAGCCGTCCTGTTGACCATGAGCTGGTTGCTCGCCACCGGGCCCATCGCGACGGCGCAGGAGGCGTCCCGGTTGTTCACCGTGCAGCAGTCGGGCGTGTTACGGGTGTGCACAACCGGCGACTACCCGCCCTACACCCTGCGCGAAGAGGACGGCACCTACCGCGGCGTCGACATCGCACTCGCGACCGACCTCGCCGCCACCCTTCATGTTGTTCCACAATGGATCTCGACGACCTGGTCCACCCTGACCGACGATTTCCTCGCGCAGTGCGATATCGCCGTCGGCGGCATCTCCGATACCGCGGCCCGCCGCCGCGTCGCCGACTTCTCCATCGCCACATCCATCGACGGCAAGACCCCGGTCACCCGGCGCGCCGATGCCGATTCCTACGCGACCATCGAGCAGATCAACCGTCCGGAGGTTCGGGTGATCGTCAATCGCGGCGGCACCAACGAAGCCTTCGCCCGCGCCAATTTTCCCGCGGCCCAACTCACCATCTGGCCCGATAACCTCACCATTTACGACCAGATCGAACAGCGCAACGCCGATGTATTCGTCACCGATTCGGTCGAGGGCCGTTATCGCCAACGTACCCACCCCACCCTCCAAGTCCTGCACCCGGACGCCCCCTTCGACTCGGCCCCGAAGGCGTACCTCCTGCCGAAGGGCGACACCCTCTTCAACGCCGTCGTCAACACCTGGCTCGAGTCCGAAATCCGCAGTGGCAGAAGCAATCAGCTGCTGACCGACTGGATCGGCTGATACCGGGCTAGGTGTGCGCCGGCAGCACCGGCCCGTTGGCACGCACCCGCAGCTTCTCACCCTGCGGTCCGAAGAGATGCAGGATCTCGACCGTCCGGTCATCGGCGGGACCGAACCAGTGCGGCTCGTTGGTGTCGAACTCGGCGACCTCACCCGGGCGTAGCACAATGTCGCTGTCGCCGAGGATCAGCCGTAGCTCGCCCGCGAGCACATAGAGCCATTCGTATCCGGCATGGGTGACGAGCTTCGGTGGTCGCGGTGCAATGACCTGTTTGAAAACCTGCAGGCGGCCGGGATATTGGGTCAGCGGCACGACAATGCTGCCGCTGCGGCGGTGTCGGCGCGGCGCTAGATGGACGCGCGGATCGCCGGTGGCCGGTGCGGCGATGAGCTGGTCGAGTGCGACGCGGTGTGCCTTGGCGAGTGGCAGCAGTAGCTCGAGGGTTGGGCGTCGCTTGCCGGATTCGAGGCGAGACAGCGCGGTCACCGAGATGCCGGTCACGGCGGACAGGGCCTCGAGAGTCATGCCGCGATCCCGGCGCAGCGTGCGCAGCCGCGGGCCGATGGCGTCGAGTAGCTGAGCCAGGTCATCATCCACTCGACCATTTTGCGGTTTCCGCAAATTAACTGCCAGTTAGACGATCGCTGCCGCGATCATCGGGTGCCCGATTCCGAATCGTCGACCGGAGATGACCATGCCTGTGCACGCCCCACGCCCGCCCATCAGTGCACGCAGGCGGTGGACCCTGCTGGCCGTCTGCTGCCTGAGCCTGTTCCTGGTCGGGCTCGATACGACGATCGTCAATATCGCGCTGCCCTCGATCGGATCCGGATTACGCGTGGGGACACGCGATCTGGAGTGGACGGTGGACGCCTACACCCTGGTGCTGGCGGGTCTGCTGATCTCGTCGGGGGCGATCGCCGATCGTTTCGGACGACGACGAGTGTTCCGATGCGGACTGGTCGTCTTCGGCGTGGCCTCGGTTGCGTGCGCAGTGGCACCGTCGATTGGTGTGCTCATCGCGGCCCGTGTTGTCCAGGGCATCGGTGGTTCGATGCTCAGCCCGGTGGCGCTCGCGATCGTGATCAATGCGATCACCGAACCCAAGGAACGGGCGCGGGCGATCGGGGTGTGGGCGGCGATCTTCGGTCTGAGCATGGCCGTCGGGCCCACGCTGGGTGGTGCGCTCATCGCGGCTCTCGGTTGGCGATCCGTATTCTGGATCAATGTGCCGGTCGTCCTGGTGGCCCTGGTACTGACCACGGTATTCGTGCCGGAATCTCGTGCGGTGCAAGCGCGTCGGCTCGACGGTCCCGGCCAGGTGCTGCTGATCACCGTTGTCGGCGGCTCGGTGGCGGTGCTGATCGAGGGGCCGCGGTTCGGGTGGGGGTCCGGTGCGGCGTTGGTTGGATACAGCTGCGTGGTGGCGGCGACGCTCGGTTTCGTGTGGTTCGAGTCGCGGCGGGACGAGCCGCTGATGGATCTGCACCTGTTTCAGCGGGTTCAGTTCACTGCGGCTGTCGTCGGCGCGGTAGTGCTGTTCGTCGCATTCAGCGCGACGTTGCTGCTGAATACCCTCTATCTGCAGCATGCGCGAGGCATGAGCGCGGTCGCGGCCGGTGTGGTCACCTTGCCACTGGCAGTGGCCGCCACCGTCTGCGCGCCGTTGTCGGGAGTTCTCGTCGGGCGGGTCGGTCCGCGGCTGCCGCTGCTGTTGGCGGGCGGCTTCATCACCGTCGGTGGTCTCTGCCTGGTACGCCTCGATGACCACACCAGTCTTGCCTTACTACTGCTGGCCTACTTCCTGATCGGTGTCGGCTTCGGCTTCGCGAACGCGCCGATCACCAACACCGCGGTGAGCGGTCTGCCCGCCGACCGGGCGGGTGTGGCGGGTGGGATCACCTCCTCCGCAAGGCAATTCGGTGCGGCACTCGGTATCGCCATCGCGGGCGGCATTGTCACCGGCGCGGCGGATAGCGCGCTTGCGCACGCGTCTCGACCGGGGTGGATCGTTGTCGCGGTGTGTGGGCTGCTCGTCGTTGGTGTCGGGAGAGTGTCTGCCCAGCGCGCCGCTGTGCGAACGCCGCGTCAGGTCTCGGTCGCCGGGACACCCGATTGACAGCACCAGGTCGAGCTGCCAACGTATCGAAGGACATCGGGGTCCTGATTCGGCTTGGTGCCTCGGTATCGGCGAATCGGAGAGTGCTTGATGGGGTTTTTCCAACCCGACCTGCCCGTGGTCGATATGGCGGAGTGGAGCAAGGGCACTCGCAGCGAGCGGATCCGCCCGATGGCCCGGCACTGGGCCGAGGTGGGGTTCGGGACGCCCGTCGTGCTGCATCTGTTCTACGTCGGCAAGATCTGTCTCTATATCCTCGGTGGCTGGCTGATCTCCCTGTGCACCAGAGGGATCGATGGATTCACCGGTGTCGGTGACTGGTGGTCCGAGCCGATCGTCTTCGAAAAGGTGGTGCTGTACACGCTGCTGTTCGAGGTGGTCGGGCTCGGTTGCGGCTTCGGTCCGCTGAATAATAGGTACTTTCCGCCGCTGGGATCGATGCTGTATTGGTTGCGGCCCAGGACCATTCGGCTTCCGCCGTGGCCGTCGGTGGTTCCGCTGACCAAGGGGACCGGCCGCACTCCGGTGGATATCGTGCTGTACGCGGCATTGCTGGTGATGACCGCGGTCGCATTGTTCTCCGATGGCACCGGTCCAGTACCGGAGTTGGATACGGCCGTCGGACTGCTGCCGGTGTGGCAGATCGCGGCGATTCTCGGTCTGTTGGCAGTGATCGGGCTGCGCGATAAGGTGATTTTCCTGGCGGCGCGGGGCGAGGTCTATGCGACGCTGGCGGTCACCTTTCTCTTCGCCGCCGATATGGTCGTCGCGGCGAAGTTGGTCTTCGTGGTGATCTGGATGGGTGCGGCGACCTCGAAGCTGAACAAGCACTTTCCGTTCGTGGTCTCCACAATGATGTCGAACAGTCCGGTATTCCGGCGAAAGTCGCTCAAGCGCAAGTTCTTCGAGAATTTTCCCGATGACCTGCGGCCCGGACGCTTGTCGCGCATCTTCGCCCACGGCGGCACGGCCGTCGAGATGGGCATTCCGTTGGTGCTGTTCTTCTCCCATGGTGGCTGGTTGACCGCGGTCGCCGCAATCGTGATGGTGTGCTTCCACCTGACGATCCTGACGGCGATTCCGATGGGTGTGCCGCTGGAGTGGAATGTCTTCATGATCTTCGGCGTGCTGGTGTTATTCGTCGCGCACGCCGATCTCGGTCTCGGCAGTCTGCAGCACCCGGTGCCGGTGCTGCTGCTGTTCCTCGTGATCGTCGGCATCGTGATCGCCGGAAACCTTTTCCCACACCAGATTTCGTTCCTGCCCGGTATGCGCTACTACGCGGGCAACTGGGACACCACGATGTGGTGCATCAAACCCTCGGCCGCCGAGAAGATCAACAAGGGCATTGTCGCGATCGCCAGCATGCCGCAGGCCCAATTGGAACGGTTCTACGGCAAGGACCGAGCGGCGATCCCGATATTCATGGGCTACGCCTTCCGCGCCATGAACACTCACGGCCGAGCCCTGTTCACCCTGGTCCACCGCGCCATGCCAGCGGGCCGCGAGGACGAATACACCATCACCGACGGCGAACGCATCTGCAGCACCGCGGTCGGCTGGAACTTCGGTGACGGCCATATGCACAACGAACAACTCATCGCCGCCATGCACGAACGCTGCCACTTCGCCCCCGGCGAAGTCCGCGTTGTCCTCCTCGACGCCCAACCCATCCACAAACAAACCCAGTCCTACCGCCTCGTCGACGCCGCCACCGGCGAATTCGAGCGCGGCACAGTGCATGTCGCCGATATGGTGACCCGCCAACCCTGGGCCGACGACGTCCCCGTCCACGTCCTGGAGGGCTCCGATGAGCCCTGACCCGCTGGTCCTGTCGCCCGAGGCGACGACGTCCGGACAGACGTGGGATCCGTTGCTACCGCGCCCCGCCCGAGCGCTATCCACTGGCCGCGCCGACGCCGCTGGGGCCACCGTGGTGCCGTACCCGATCGTCGAGAATGCGCTGGTGCAGGTTCGTTCTCGACGTTTACCTGCGTGAGCGCATGGTGATCGCTCGTCCAGGGCGATCCGGCGCGGTTCACCTGCCACGGTGACACCATCCGCGACAGCGGTCTGCCCATTCTCGAATACGGTCGGTCGTTCCGCTCGGGGGAACTGATCTGTGCGAGCCGGACCACCGGCATGAAGTGCGCGAATACCCGCACCGGCCACTGGTTCGAACTCGCGCGAGCGGAGTATCGGCTGGGCTGACCACGCGGCGGCGGGGCCGGAGCGTGTACCGGGTCTCGGTCCTGGCTGGCAGATCCCGGGTAGCGCACGCCGGTCAGTTTTTCGGATACTTCCCACGGCACGGCACGGCACGGCACGGCACGGCACGGCACGGCACGGCACGGCGCGGCACGGCACGGCACGGCACGGCACGGCACGGCACCTTCGATGGGTGGCGTCGGCGCGTCGCGCACGCACATCCGCGACTGGGCGGTGGTGACACGATTGGCGCCCGTCCGTGGCACGGTGGGCGGCGCATATATGTTCGTAGGTGCCGGTCGACGAGAGAGGGCAAGATGCGATGCACTGGGATCAGATGAGTGCCACGCCCGATGATCTGCTCGAGCGGGCGACGCGGGGGCGGCGCAGTGTCGGGCAGCTCGGGGTGCTCGCGTCGATTATCGAGGCGGCGGACGGTCCGTGGCTCGGTGCGCTGGATGCCGATGGGCGGGGTGCGGCGGAGCTGCGGATGCATCTGGCCGGGCGATATCGGCTCACGGCGGTGGTGACCAGTGCCGGGAAGTTCGACCTCGTGCAGCTGAACTCCGCGCAGGGCGGGGAGCGGGTGCTTTCGTCGAAGCCTTCGGTCCGCCGCGGTTGGGATTCCGATGAGCCCATGCCGAAGCAGCCCGGGTGGCTCGATTATGTCGTGAAATGGGTCGGGATCGCGAGTTCGGAGGTCGACCGTCGCGCGGTCGTGGAGTGGCGGCTGCAGGGCGCCGACCGGAAGTTGGCGGCCATGCACGATACGGTCGAGAATCTGCGCGCCAGCCTGCGGGAACGCGAACAGCTGCGCGATGAACTGGCCGCCGAGGTCGCGGCATTGCGCACCGAGCTGGAAGCTCTCACCAGGGGTGAATGAGCGTCATTTGTTCCTGGCGCGATAGGCGGCGACGGCATTGCGGTTGCCGCATGCGGTGCTGCAGTAGCGACGGGATCGGTTGCGCGACAGGTCCAGCACGATGCCGTCGCAGTCGTCGTCGGCGCAGCGGGACAGGCGGCTGAGCTCGTCGGAGCGGATCACATCGATCATGGCCATCGCGGTCTCGACAGCGATGCGGACCGGCAGCGCGGCGTCCAGGGGTACCGCGTGGATGTGGTAGTCGACATCGCCGTGCCGGACCAGCTGCGGCAGGGCTCGATGCTGCGCCAGGGTCTCGTTGATCAGCCGCACCGTCGTATCGCGATCGCTGGTCAGCATCCGGCGTAGGGGCGCGCGGATGGCGCGTACCGCAGCCAGCTCCGCGGCGTCGCGGGAGTGCACGCCGGCGTAGGCGTGTTTGACAAAAAACTCGGTGAGCTGGTCGATTTCGGTCAGCGTATCCGGTGCCTCCGCCGAATTCACCAGCTCGACCGCGGCGACCAGCGACGCTTCGGTGTCATGAGCAAAGACCATATTGACATATTACGCGACCGATTTTAGCGTCATTAGCCATGGCGATTATGACTCATGACAGAGCCGGGCGGCGGCTGAGATCCGGACTGATTCTCGCGGTGCTGTCCGCATCCTCGTTCGGGCTGTCCGGACCGCTGGCCCGGGGCTTGATGAACGCGGGCTGGAGTTCGGCGGCGGTGGTGGCGGTGCGGGTGCTGGTCGCCGCCGCGGTACTTTTGCCGTTCGCGGTGCTGCGGCTGCGCGGTGATTGGGAGCTGTTGCGTCGCAATGCATCCCTGATCGTCGCGTATGGCATGCTCGCCGTGGCCGGTACCCAGCTGGCTTATTTCAATGCCGTGGCGCGTATGCAGGTCGGGGTGGCACTGCTCATCGAATACACCGCGCCGGTTGCCGTGGTGGGCTGGCTGTGGCTGCGTCATCGCCAACGTCCCGGTACCACAACGGTTTTCGGCGCACTGCTGGGGATGATCGGCCTGGTGCTCGTCATCGATCTGCGCTCGGGGCTGAGTGCCAGTGGGGCGGGCGTCGTATGGGCGCTGGCCGCGATGGTCGGGGCCGCTGCCTATTTCGTGCTCTCCGCCCATGGCGATGGCACGCTACCGGGCACGGTGCTCGCGGCCGGTGGTCTGCTCGTCGGCGGACTCGCCCTGCTGGCGGCGGGCGCGGTCGGCATCGTCCCCCTGCACGCCAGCACCGATCCCGTTGTCTTCCAAGACTTCACCGTCTCATGGTGGCTTCCGGTGCTGGCGCTGGGCACGGTATGCGCAGCCATCGCCTATGTCACCGGAATCGCCGCCACCCGCCTGCTCGGCTCCCGCCTTGCCTCGTTCGTCGCCCTGTTCGAAGTCCTTGCCGCGCTGGCCTTCGCCTGGACCCTGCTCGGCGAGGCTCCTCGTCCCGTCCAGTTGCTGGGCGGTGCGCTCATCCTCATCGGAGTCGTCATCGTCCGCCAAGGGGAGACCGATCCCGATACCGCGGTAATCGATAGGTGAACGCCCCCGGCGGGCATCCGCCGAGGGCGATACGGAACTACTGAGCGGCGCTCTGGCGCTTCGGCAGCTTCCAACCCGCCCGCGGGAAGTGGCAGGTGTAGCCGTCCGGGTAGCGCTCCAGGTAATCCTGGTGCTCGGGCTCGGCCTCCCAGAACGCACTTGCCGGGGTTACCTCGGTGACCACCGGGCCCGGCCACAGCCCCGATACGTCGACATCGGCAATGGTGTCCAGCGCGATCCGCTTCTGCTCGTCATCGAGGTAGAAGATCGCCGAACGGTAGCTGGTACCGATATCGTTGCCCTGGCGGTCCTTCGTCGTCGGATCGTGGATCTGGAAGAAGAACTCCAGCAGCGCCCGGTAGTCGGTCAGTGCCGGGTCATAGACGATTTCGATGGCCTCGGCATGCCCCGGGTGATTGCGATAGGTCGGGCGATCGTTGCGCCCGCCGGTGTAGCCGACGCGCGTGGACAGCACTCCCGGCTGCCTACGAATCAGATCCTGCATGCCCCAGAAGCATCCGCCCGCGAGAATCGCCTTCCGCGTGTCGCTCACGCGTCCTCCTTCGTGAAAAGAGTTCGGTACTGCCCATAACCTTCCGCCTCGAGATCGTCGAGGTGGATGAACCGCAGCGCCGCCGAATTGATGCAGTAGCGCAGCCCGCCCGCCGCACGCGGCCCATCGGTGAACACATGCCCGAGATGGCTGTCACCGTGCGCCGAACGCACCTCGGTGCGGATCATCAGATGACTGAGGTCCCGCTTCTCTACCACATTCTCGGTATCGATCGGCTTGGTGAAACTCGGCCACCCGCTGCCACTGTCGAACTTGTCGACCGAGGCGAACAACGGCTCACCGGACACCACATCCACGTAGATACCCGGCTCGTGATTGTCCCAGTATTCGCCGGTGAATGCCCGCTCGGTCCCGTTCGCCTGCGTGACCTGGTACTGCTCAGGCGACAGCGCGGCGATCGCCGCAGGATTCCGGTTGTATTCCCGTGCCACATGACCTCCTCATATCGGCCCCACGTACAACCGGCGTCGAGGCTCGGAAAGTCCCCGCCCGGCCGCGCGTCACACTTCGGTCATAAATCCGGCCGTGCGCGGTTCGAACTGCCATTTTCCGCAGCTCTGATCATCGTTCCATTATCGCCGGATGTGCGGTGCGAGCCGACCGATCCTGTTGTCGGGCCGGGCGCCGGCTGTATCGGGAGGCGTTGTCGACGCAGTCGACACCTTCGACACGACGCGCCCGAACATTCGGGAATCGGCCTGATCGCGCGCCGTGGCCGAGTGGCCTCGCGATGGTTCGGAGGCGTGCGGGAGCGGCGGCGGGCGGCGCCGAAGGGTGGCGTGCCGCGATTCGGCGTGAACGGCCGCCGCCGGGGCGCGGCCGCGGCATAGGGTTCACTCATGACGAGCAACCCGTTCTTCGAGCGCAGTGCGCTGCCGTATGAACTGCCGACGTTCGCCGAGATCGGTGAGGAGCACTATCTGCCTGCGTTCGAACGGGGGATGGCGGAGCAATTGGCCGAGGTGGCCGCCGTCACCTCGGTCGATGCGGCGCCGACATTCGCGAATACGATTGTGGCACTGGAACGTTCGGGGGCAGTGCTGACTCGGGTGTCCAATGTGTTCTTCAATATCGTCGGCTCGGATTCCACGGCGGGGACCGATGCGATCGAGGCCGAGGTGTCGCCGCGCTTGGCGGCGCATTGGGATGCGATCTATCTCGATCCCGCGCTTTTCGGGCGCGTCGATGACCTCTACCAACGCAGGGACGAGCTGGGATTGGATCCCGAAGAGGCGCGGCTGTTGGAGCGATACCACATTCGGTTCGTGCGGGCAGGGGCCCGCCTGGATGCGGCTGGACAGGCGCGGCTGCGTGAGCTGAATGCGGAACTCGCCACGGCGGCAACGGAATTCGGTCAGAACGTGCTGAC
Source organism: Nocardia sp. NPDC005998 (assembly GCF_040614395.1). Taxonomy (NCBI): domain Bacteria; kingdom Bacillati; phylum Actinomycetota; class Actinomycetes; order Mycobacteriales; family Nocardiaceae; genus Nocardia; species Nocardia sp. NPDC005998. The sequence goes on from NZ_JBEXUI010000008.1 coordinate 53,960, forward strand.
GGCAACCAATGGTGCGACGGTGCTGGTCGAGCGGGCCGAGGAACTGGCGGGGCTGGGACCGGCCGCGGTCGCGGCGGCCGCCGAAAATGCACGGTCGCTGGGGCAGGGCGGAGTGTGGGCGCTGCGTCTGCAGAACGTTTCCAATCAACCCGTTTTGGCCGAGTTGGCCGATCGGGAGGTGCGGCGGCGGGTGATGGCGGCTTCGCTGGGGCGTGGGCTGGACGACAACGGCCCGCTCGCGGTGCGGATGGCAGCGCTGCGGGCCGAGCGGGCGGCATTGCTCGGGTATTCCGATCACGCGGCGTATGTGGTGGCGGATCAGACCGCGAAAACCGCTGCGGCGGTGGAGGAGATGCTGGGGCGTTTGGTGTCGCCCGCGGTGGCCAATGCCGAGCGGGAGGCGGCCGAACTCGCGGAGACGATGCGGGCCAGCGGCAACGATGGCGAGCTCGAATCCTGGGATTGGCAGTTCTGGTCGGAAAAGGTTCGGGCCGAGCGGTTTTCGGTGGATGGGGAGGCATTGCGTCCCTATTTCGAGCTCGAGCGGGTCTTGCGCGATGGCGTATTCTTCGCCGCCGAGCAGGTGTACGGGATCACCTTCCGTGAGCGTGCGGATCTGGTCGGGTACCACCCGGAGGTCCGGATCTTCGAGGTGTTCGATGCGGACGGCACCGCTCTCGGGCTGTTCCTCGCCGACTTCTTCGCGCGCCCGTCCAAGCGCGGTGGCGCGTGGATGAACGAATTGGTCAGTCAGTCAAGGCTTTTGGGGACGCAGCCGGTGGTGGTCAACAACCTCAATATCGTCAAGCCACCCGCGGGTGAACCCGCGCTGCTCACCTGGGACAACGTCCGGACGCTCTTCCATGAGTTCGGGCATGCGCTGCACGGTCTGTTCTCGAATGTGCGATACCCGTTCTTCGCCGGAACCGCAGTGCCGCGAGATTTCGTCGAATTCCCCTCGCAGGTGAACGAGATGTGGATGTCGCGACCGGAAGTGCTGGCCAACTACGCCAGGCATATCGAAACCGGCGAACCGATGCCCGCCGAACTCGTCGAACGCATGGAGGCCGCGGAGCGATTCGGCAAAGGCTTCAAAACCGTCGAGTACCTCGGCGCGACGCTGCTGGACTGGGCCTGGCACCGCATACCCGCACCCGAGGCGCTGGCCGGGACCGATGCCGAGACCTTCGAGGAGCAGGCACTGCGCAAGGCGGGGCTGGCCATCGATGCGATTCCACCGCGATACCGCACCGGCTACTTCCAGCACATCTTCTCCGGCGGCTACGCCGCGGGCTACTACTCCTATATCTGGAGCGAGGTCCTCGACGCCGACACCGTCGAATGGTTCAACGAAGGCGACGCATCGATCCGCGAAAAGGGCGAACTGTTCCGCCGCGAACTGCTCTCCCGGGGTGGCTCGGTGGACCCCATCGAGGCCTTCGAATCCTTCCGCGGCCGCACCCCGGAAATCGCCCCTCTCCTCATCCGCCGCGGCCTGCTCAACTGACGCCACCAGGCGAATATCGATGCGGCGCGAGGAATCCTGACGCTGGAACCGGCTGTGCTGCAGCCGGTTCCAGCGCCGGTCGGCTATCCGAACAAGCCGCCGAGGACGCCGCCGCTCTGACCGGCCTCCTGGCCGCCGCCGGTGCCGCCGATGAGACCGCCCGGGGGCAGTTCGGAGGGCTGGACGATGACGAAGCCGCGACCGGAGAAGGACAGGGTCAGGCCCTCGCCGGTGCTGCGGCCGATGAGGCGGCCGAGGCCGAAGGAGTCGTTGCGTTTGATGCCGGTGGACAGGCTTGACGACCAGGCGACCGCGGCTTGCGGGTCGGCGTAGGTGGGCTGGTCGACATTGAGGACGACCGGCGAGCCGTGGGTGGTGATGGCGATGCGTCCACGCCCGGTGAAGACGCAGTTGAAGAAGCCCGCGTTGCTGGCGAAACCGGCTGCGCCCTGGACCCTTTGGATGTTGTAGGACAGCGACGTATCGAAGGCGAGCACATTCGCGCCATTGATGGTCAGACCGTCGGTGCCGTCGAGGTCGACGGTGTGCACATCGGCGGCGGCATTGGCGAGGAACAGATCGCCGCGGCCGGAGACCTGCATCAGCGGGACACCCTCGCCGGTGAGGCGCTGTTGGATGGCGCGGCCGATGCCGCCCGAGCCGAGCGCCTTGAAGTGCAGATCGCCCTGGTAGGCGACCATCGACCCGGCCCGCGCCATGGTCTCCCCATTGACGGCGACCTTGATCATCTTGCCGCCCTGCTTCTGGATGCCGATGCCGTTCACTTCGGCGTGGGTCGGATTGAACAGTTCGCTCTGCATCGGCAGCGCTCCTTGCTGGGGTGAAGACATCGGTGGGGGCGGCGGCGCGGCGGGCGGGGAATAGGCGGGCGGCGCGGAATACCCGGCCACGGGCTGAGCCGGAGCAGATGGCGGCATTGTGGGCGCGGGCGGCGTCTCGGGTTCATCGTCGATATTCACACCGAACGCCGTCGCGATCCCGGCCAGCCCATTGTCATAGCCCTGCCCGACCGCGCGCACCTTCCAGGCATCGCCGCGCCGGTAGATCTCCACGCACACCACGGCGGTCTCGGTGCTGAGCCCGGTCATCGGAAAGGACAGTGTCCCGGTATCGGATCCGATCGTCGCGGTCAGCGAACTCGCGCCGGCGAAGGTCGGCGGGCCATTGCCGTCGAGGCTGGCCGTGACCACCACCTTGTCGACATTTGCGGGCAGCGCGGAGGTCACCACATCCACCATGTCGCCCGCGCCGCGCCCGTGTCGGTAGGTGACACCGGGTCCGACCGGCTGATTGAAGAAGACGAAGTCGGCATCGGAGCGGACCCGCCCGTCGGCCCCGAGCAGCAGCGCCGACACATCGACCGGTGCGGCACAGGTGACGGTCACGGTCATCCGATCGCCGGGCGCGGGTCGATTCTCCCCGCGAGCGAGTGCGGTCACGGCGGACCGCCCCGGTCGATATGTCCGAGTGGCATGCGATTCACGGGATCAAGTGTGTCCCGAGTCCGGTCCGCGCGCCACTATCCCGGGCGCGTTCGGTGATGTCGTGGTCACCGCCGCAGCGGGGGGTAGCCCTTCAGGTCCGGCCATGGCGGCCTGCGCAGCACCGCGAGTGTGGCGATGACCGCGGTCAGCAGGCCGATCAGCGCGATTCGCGTCACATCGACCGCGGGCGTCCACACGACCTGCCCGCCATGAACGACGAATACGCCGAGCGGGTACGTGCCGCGCAGTAAACTGCCGGTCCGGGCGACGGTGATGACGGTTGCGCCATCGGAAGTGTCGTATGGCTGGCCGAAGACAAGCGCATCATCCTCGACCGCCGGATGTCGACTCAGCGGGTTTCGAAGCATCTATATCCACTCCTCTGCTCTGGAATCGGCTGGTGCACAACCCCCTTGGAGTATCGACGTGACGGCGAGACGTGGCAAGCCGTGGCACGACATATGTCCAGCTGTGGGGCTAGGTGTGAGTTCGGATGTGGTACCAAGTTGCGGGATCGAGGGTGCGAGGCGAATGGGTTCGGTGGCGAGGCTTATGCGGTGGTTGGTGCTGATAGCGGTCGGGGCCGCGCTGATCATCGTGCCGGGGGCACAGGTCGACCCGGCCCTGCGGTTCGCGCACCAGCGGCTGCACTGGAAGCCTTGCGGTATCGAGGATTTGGACAAGGCGGGGGCCGAATGCGCCGATGTGCTCGTACCGCTGGACTATCTCCGGCCCTACGATCGCACGCTGACGGTGGCGATCTCCCGGGTCAGGGCCACCGATCCGGGCCAGCGCCAAGGGATCCTGCTTGCCAATCCGGGCGGTCCGGGCGCATCGGGTTTGGACAGTGTGGATCTGCTGGGTGACGTGCTTTCACCGCAGGTGCGGGCGCGTTTCGATCTGATCGGCATGGATCCGCGCGGCGTCGGCGAGTCCGGGCGAACTCCGCGCTGCGGGTGGCCCGTCGGCGAAATGATCCATTCGGCGGGACTGGATCCTGCGGGCTTCGCGCGCGAAACCACGCTGGCGGCGAATATGGCCGCGAGCTGTGTTGCCGATGATCCGGCGAAATTACGCCAGCTCACCACCCGCAATACCGCCCGCGATATGGACATCATCCGAGCCGCCCTTGGCGAACCGAAGATCAGCTACTTCGGCGTCTCCTATGGCACCTATCTCGGCGCGGTGTTCACTCAGATGTTCCCGGAGCGCAGCGATCGGATCGTGCTGGACAGCGCGATCGATCCGGACCGGTATTGGGAAGGCCTCGTTCAGGATTGGGGTGCCTCGGATGAGCAGGGGTTCGATGACTGGTCGAACTGGGTTGCAGGACAGGATGATACGTATCACTTCGGCCCGACGCCGACCGAGGTGCGTGCCACGGTGTCGGAGCTCTTGGCCGCGGCGGCACGTCAGCCGATTGTGATCGACGATTTCCCGATCGACGATCATTGGCTGCCATTTCTATTGCACAACATGGTGACCGACTTCCGGCGCAACCAAGCACTGGCCGAGACGATTCGGGAGATCGCGGACGCGGTGGGCGGTCCGCCCGTGGCGGCGCGAGCGCCGCGGCTGCACATCATGCTGCAGGCATTGCGATCCGAGGAGAACTCGGCGCTGGCCCAGATCGCCTGCGGCGATGCCGCGGCGCCAACCGATCCGGCCTGGTACTCGAGAAATATCGAAGCCAGCCGCGCCAGCCAACCGATCTTCGGGGCGTTCGCCAACAATATTCAGCCGTGCGCGTACTGGCCGAGACCCGTCGAACCCGCCACCACCGTTCGGAATTCGGTCCCCGTGCTCATCCTGCAGGCGACCGGAGACGCCAGGACACCGTACGCCCACGGTGTTGGGCTACATCAGCACCTGTCCGGATCTCGCCTGGTCACCCTGCAGGATGTCCGCATCCACATGACATTCCGGCCCGAACTGAGTGCCTGCGTGAACAACGCGATCAATAACTACTACGACACGGGTGTCCTGCCACCCGCCGATATCACCTGCTACGCCGATCGACCAGCCGAATAGGAATCAACCGGGCACCACCGCCCACGAGTGATACGTCGATGCCGCATTCCACAGGAAGAAGCTATTGGTTCCGGCGGCGGCCGCGGCATCGATCTGCGCCTTGACCTCGCCATCGCCGTAATTCACCCCGAGGCTGAAATCCTGCAGCCACGGAATGACCTTGGCCCCGGTGCCTTTGGTCTGCTCGAAGAAGTCGGCCAATGACCGGAACACGATGTCATACGGCTGCGAGTTGGGGTTCCCGACACCGTACTCACCCGGATTCCAGTGCGAGGGATAGAGCATCGGCGCCACATAGTCCACGTACCGAGCGATCGACGGAATGTCCTGTGCGATCTCATCCGGCCGGGTCGCGGCGATACCGAATACCGCGGCGCTGAGGTTGGCGCCATTATCGCGCACCGGATCCCGGCTCTCGTGCAGGAACTCCGCGATCGATGCGCTCGGAGTCTCGGTCAACCCGGGGAACTGCATCTGCGACAGCGGACCGTCTGGTCGCCGGACATAGTCGTACATAATGCCGTCGAATCCGAGCCCGGCCGCCTCGCTCGCGAGATCGATATTGTATTTGCGGATTTCCGGATTGGCGAAGTTGGTGAACGCGATCGCACCGTACTTACTGGCATACGGCTGGCCGGACGGATTCTGAATGACCCAGTCCGGATGTCCTTCGCGCCAAGCCCATCCGGCCATGGTCGGGTCACGGAATGCGACGATCCGGCCGACCACGCGCAGATTCATATCGTGCAGTTGCCGCAGTGCGGCGCGCACATCGTAGATCCCGGCGGCGGCACCGGCTTGCCGTGCCAGCGGCACCTGCGAGTCGTAGCCGATAATGCCGTCCTCGTCCTTGATATCGAGCTGAACGGTGTCGATGCGTCCCTCCCGCGCCATATCCAGCACGGGTTCGCGCAAGCCCGCATAGGCCCATCCGTAGGCGGTCACATGCACGGCTTTGACCCTGGGTGCGTCGACCGATGTCGTAATGGCCTGCGTCGCCTTATTTCCCGCGGCGTCGACCGCGACCACCTCGCCGCCGACCGGCGCGCGCGGCAGTGTGATCTCGAACGAACCGTCCGCGGCCGGCGTCACCGACTGAGTGCCGACCGACACCCGAATCGCACCGGATTCCTTGCCGCGCAACGTGATCGACTGACGATAGGATGCGACGTTGCCCGGCTGGGTCAGTTCGAGTTTCGGCGCTTCGGTATCCACGGTGAAGGTTGCGGTGGCCCCCGGACCGGTGCTCAACAGGCCGAGTATGCCCCCGCGCGGGATCTCGGCGGTGAACCTGTGGTCGCCGTCGGTGAGGTGTCCGGGCCGGAATACCACGGTGTCACCGTCAGCGGTGCCGGTCACCGCTTTGCCGTCGAGTTCGAGTCGCATGGCGTGGGGGTCGTGGCCGTGCGCGTCCACCCGCAACGCCAGACCGGCCAGTGCGTTCGCGTTCACCACCCCATCCGGTAGTCCGGACAGTGCCAGACCCGTGGGTTCGGCCCGATTGGCGCCGATGATCACGGAGGCGATGAGAATTGATAGAGCCGCGATAACCGCTACTGCGGCCAGTCGCCATCGTCCGGTAATTCGGACCAATTTGTCCAACGCGCACACCAACTTTCATCTGTTGCTATCGCCTAACTATCTACCTCGGACAGCGCTGATGGGCGGGCATATTCCGATTCGCAACCGAGATTCCCTGCCGCCGCGTACCGTTCGAACCGTGGTGCGACGCGCGGCTATCGGAGCTCGGGTCGTCCTGTCCGCCTTGATGTTCGCGACCGTCAGCGCATGTGGTTCGGCGGCCGACCCTGTCCCCGCAGCGGTCGAAATCGTGTCCGCTTCGGCGACGACACCGACACCGATGCCGGACCCGGCTTCGGTCGGTGCCAATGAGCTCGGGCTCGTGCCCATCCTCATGTACCACCAGGTCACACCGGCACCGGCTGGCGAATACGACCAGACGCCGGAGAAGTTTCGCGCCGAACTCGAACGGCTGTATCGCGAGAACTATCGTCCGGTGACCGTCGCCGACTACATCGCCGGTCGCATCAATATCCCCGCGGGCACCCACCCGGTGGTGCTGACCTTCGACGACTCCACTGTCACGCAGCTCCGCTTCGCCGAGGACGGAAAGGTGGCCCCCGATACCGCGATCGGAATTCTCGAGGAGTTCCGCGCGCGCCATCCGGACTTCGCACCCACCGCGACCCTCTATGTCAACAACGACCCGTTCGCCGATGACGGGCGCGCACTGCCCTGGCTGGCCGCGCACGGCTACGAGATCGGCGCCCACACCGCGAACCACGCGAACCTCGCCAGCCTGGACAGCACCGGCGTCCAACGGGAACTGGCCGCGAACGTGCGCGCGATCGAGTCCGCGGTGCCCGGCTATCGGGTGCGCACCATGGCGTTACCGCTCGGCATCTTCCCGCGCGAGCGCGGACTCGCCACCGCGGGCAGTTGGGACGGCGAGCCCTACACCTTCGAGGCGGTGCTGCTGGTCGGCGCCGAGCCGGCGCCGTCCCCATTCGGCCGGGTCGATCCCGCCGGTATCCCGCGCATCCGATCCGGGAGGAATGAGGTCGACTTCGCCGCGGCCTACTGGCTCGATCGCCTCGACCAGCATCCGGACCAGCGCTTCACCTCCGACGGCAACCCGAATAAGATCTCGGTCCCCGAACAGCTTGCCGATGAACTGAATCCACGCTGGCGCGATCAGCTCAATCCGTATTGACAAACATCGACTAGCCGATTTGCTGCTGGCTGGGTGTCGGTCGTCCGGCAACCGGTCACCAGCCCGTTTCGAGCTGCGCGGCCATATGTATATTAGCCACCGCAACGAGTTACAGGGGATCAGCGAGTGGGGGCAGATCGCTTGTGGCGCAGTATGCCATCGCTCGACCGGCTCGACTCAGGTTTCGAGAGAACTTCCACCACGGATAGCCGATCAGAACTAGGGCTCAAAATATGACGAATGCGACCACCCAGGCACCGGCAACGCCGCCGGACCTGGATGCCGGTGAGGGTACGTCACTGTCGCACCGGCAGATCCTGACCATCCTGTCCGGTCTGTTGCTCGGCATGTTCCTCGCCGCGCTGGATCAGAACATTGTGAGCGTCGCCATTGTGCGGATTGCCAACAGCCTGGACGGATTCGATGAACAGGCCTGGGCGACCACGGCGTATCTGATCACCGCGACGATCACCACGCCGCTCTACGGCAAACTGGCCGATATCTACGGCCGAAAGCCGTTCTACCTCACCGCGATCGGACTGTTCGTCATCGGCTCGGTGGCCTGCACCTTCGCCACCTCGATGTACGAACTCGCCGGATTCCGCGCCTTCCAGGGTCTCGGCGCCGGCGGGCTGATGTCGCTGGCCTTCACCATCATCGGCGATATCGTGCCCGCCCGGGAGCGGGTGCGCTACCAGGGCTATTTCATGATGGTCTTCGGTACCGCCACCGTGCTCGGGCCGGTGCTCGGCGGCTTCTTCTCCAACTACGACCAGCTCTGGGGTGTCGAGGGCTGGCGCTGGGTCTTCCTGGTCAATGTGCCGATCGGTGTGCTCGCGCTCGGTGTGGTCGCCAAGGTGCTGAATGTGCCGCATCAGCGTCAGCAGCACCGCATCGACTGGTTTGGCGCGGTCGCGTTGACGACCTGCGTGGTGCCGCTGCTGATCGTCGCCGAACAGGGCCGGGACTGGGGATGGGGTTCGCAGCGCGCGCTGATCTGCTACGGGATCGGTGCTGCCGGGTTGCTGCTGTTCCTGCTCGTCGAATTCCTGATGAAGGATGCGGCGCTGATTCCGTTGCGGCTGTTCAAGAATTCGACCTTCAGTGTGACCATTGCGGGCGGGTTCATCGTCGGTGTCGCGATGTTCGGCGCGATTGTCATGGTGCCGCAGTACTTCCAGGTGGTGCGCGGGTATTCTCCGACCAAATCGGGTCTGCTGATGCTGCCGCTGGTGCTCGGCATCATGTTCGGCTCGCAGCTCGCCGGGCTGATCACCAAATTGACCGGGCGCTACAAGGTGCTGCCGGTGATCGGAACCTTCGTCATCGCGGTCGGGTCGGCCCTGTACGGACAGGTGCACTACGACAGCCCGCTGTGGCAGCCGCTGGTCTACGGCGGTGTCATCGGCTTCGGCCTCGGTGGCTGCATGCAGACGCTGATCATCGCGGCGCAGAATGCGGGCCCGCGCTCGGATATGGGTGTTTCGACCGCGTCGGCGACCTTCTTCCGGCAGATGGGCGGCACCCTTGGCGTCGCGGTATTCCTGACCATCCTGTTCAATCTGTTGCCGCACCGGATCATCGATGCGTTCGGCGGAGCGCTGCCCGCCGGATTCGACGCTGCGCAACTGAGCACCATGCAGAGCAATACCAGTGGGATCGCGGCGCTGCCGGACGAACTGAGGGTGCCCATCCTGATCGGGTTCACCGATGCCATGCACGGCGTCTTCTATGTCGCCTCGGGTGTGGCACTGCTTGCCTGTCTGGTGCTGATGTTCATGAAAGAGATTCCGCTGCAGGACAATCCGGTGCCCGCACCGGAGCCGGTCACCTTGGATGCCGAATCGAGCTGGGACGAGGCGCAGGTCTGGGAGGGGGCCGCGGAGGTGGTCTCCGAGCCCGAACCGGTGCTTGTGGGTGCGGTCAGCAGACATGTTTCGGTGGCGCACGACGGCAATGGTGTGTATGTGGCCGCGGTTGTGCCGCAGTCGTTTTCGAGCAGCGAGTACGAAGGCCGCACGATCGGCGGGCGGATCGGGCGTGCGGACGGCAGACCGGTGCCGGGGGCGGTGCTGACCCTCATCGACCAACGCGGCAAACAGGTTTCGCGGACGACCGGCGATGCCGACGGCGGCTACCTCATCGGTGCGCCCGCGGCGGGCAACTATGTCTTGATCGCCTCGGCGACCGGACATCGACCGGAGGCGGTCAGCGTCGCCGTTGGACAGCGGTCACAGCTGCTCGACCTGACCCTCACCGGTTCCGGTGAATTGTCGGGCGTGGTCCGGTCGGCCGGTCGCGGCACTCCGCTATCCGGCGCCACCGTCACATTGACCGATGTACACGGCGAGGTCGTCGGGGCCGCCATTACCGCGGGCGATGGCACCTACGCCTGTCACGGCGTCGTCTCGGGCACCTACACCCTGGTGGCCGTCGCTGAGCACATGCGCCCGAGCGCGATCACACTTACCGTGCCCGACAGCGGTCTGCTGCGCCACGATATCGATATGGCATCGATGGCCGTACTCGCGGGATCAGCCTGGGCCGACGGCGACCGAGCCGTCCCGGATATCCAGATCACGGTGCTGGATGCGGCAGGAGATCTGACCGCCACCGCCCGCACCGATGCCAATGGCCGCTATCTGGTCACCGACCTGGCCGAGGGCCAGTACACGGTGATCGCCCGCGGTTACCCAGCGATCAGCAGCCGAGTCACGGTGTCCGGCGGCGAAGTCACCCACGACGTCCGTCTCGCCTACGAGCCCGACGACGCCGATCAGCACTGACGCAACGCTCGGTCCGCCGCCGCCAGCTGCACGATGCTGCGCATCAGGTCGAGGTTGTCGACGGCGGCCAGGTGCGTCAGCAGCGGTGCGGGCTCGGTGTTATCAGTCGACGTGCGGCAGCACCTCCGCGGCGATCCGCTCCATCTGCGCGGCCTCGTCGAAGAGTGGATTGATCAGGATCATTTCGGCACCGGCCGCGGCCACCTCGCGCAGGCCCCGCACGCAGTCCTTGGGCGTTCCGTGCACCGCGACCGGCAGCAGGGTCTTGCCGAATTCGCCGTAGAAATCGATCAGGGCGGCGGCCATGCGCTGTTCGGCCCGCACGGGGTCGTCGTCCACCGCGATGTAGACGCGCTTGGCGATGCGGAAATCCGCTGGGGCGCCGGAGGTTTCGGCAAGGGTTTCGTGCACGAACCGCACCTGCTCGGCGAACTTCGCCGTCGTGGTCGAGCCCGCGCCGAAGAATCCGTTGCCCTGCCGGACCGCACGCCGCAGCGCGGCGGGCGTGCTGCCGCCGAACCACAGTGGGGGATAGGGCTTCTGGAACGGTTTGGGCTCCATGGTGGCGTCCGACAGCTGCCAGAACCGGCCGTCGATATCGATCCGCGGCTGGGTCCACAGCGCCTTCATGACCCGCAGGTGTTCGTTGAAGCGGGTGACCAGGTTGTCGGCGGGGTCGACGTCGAAGGCGGAGAACATCCGGTTGCGGCCGCCGATGCCGACGCCGATCTCCAGCCGTCCGCGGGTGAGCTGGTCCAGTGTGCTGATGCGTTTGGCCAGGTGGACCGGGTTGTGCAGCGGCGTCACGAACACCGCGCAACCGAAGCGCAGGCGGTCGTTGAGGGCAGCGGCGAAGGTCAGCAGTTCGATCGGACTCAGATTGGGCGCCGAGCCGAGCAGCTGCTCGGTCGTCCACGCGCTTTCGAAGCCGAGCGCTTCGGCTCGGTCCAGATATTCCCGCAGGTAGGCCGGTTGGAAGGTGCCGTCGGGGAGCAGCTGCGGCACCGAGATGGCGTATCGCATCATCTGAGCCTAGCCCGTGTCCGCACCATCCGGACGGGCGATCTTGATGGAGACTTGAACACGCCGGTAACTCGACTGTAACCGCCCGGCGAGCCGAAACCGCGCCGGTGTGGATAATTGTCTGAAAGTCGTTATCCCAGAGAGGAAATCACCGCCGTGCGGCAGTTCTGCAGAGCCGTCTTCTTGGACGCTGACCACGAGCTGATCGGGTATTTGGAACCCAAGGTCGGGTTCATGAAACAGGCCTGGATCGGCGACGATTTCGTCCAGGGGGTGGAGCGCCTGTTGACCGTGCCGACCCGTGTGGTGTGGGCCGGACCGCAGCCCCATCCACAGGGCGTACCGACCGATAAGAGTCTGTACGACAAGGCCGTCTCCGTGGCCCCGCTCGTGGCGCCGCGATACGGCTTCATCGGCCGCTACATCCTCAACCACGACAAACGCACCTATGTCGACAAGGCAGCCGTGCTGGGCGGCGACGGTGAGCGCATCCACCCGCTGCCGATGCTGACCGCCGAGGGCGCGGGTTGCGACGGCGGCCGCACCGGCGGTGATGCCGCGCTGGTCGGTGCGTGGGCGGGAGACCGGATCTCGCTGAGCGCCACGGTGCCCGCCGGATTCGAGCCGCTGAACTACGACCTCGTGCCGAACTAGCCCATGGTCGACGACGGTCGACCATAACCGCTCGACGCGTGGTACGGAGGCATCCCATGCAGGTGCGTTACAGCCCTTACGATTTCGATGTGCACGGAGGGCCCGTACCCGTACTACGCCCGGCTGCGTGACCAGGCGCCGGTCTTCCGCAACGAGACCGACGACTTCTGGACGCTTTTGCGGCACGCGGATGTGCGTGCCGCACTGCGGAATTCGGATCGATTCGGCCAACAACCATGGCTTCGCCGCGCTGCCCACCCCGGTGACGCCGCGCCGACTCACCCTCGCCCGCGCGCCAACCGCGTGAGCTCGACGATCATCCGGTCGATTTCATCGCAGGTGTTGTAGAACGCGAAGGACGGCCGCACGGTCGCTTCCAGCCCGAAGCGCCGCAGGATCGGCTGCGCACAGTGATGTCCGGCGCGCACCGCGATACCCTTCTCGTTCAGCGCCTTTCCGACCTCGAGCGGCTCGTATCCATCCAGCACGAATGAGATCACACTCGCCTTGTCGGCTGCGGTCCCGATCAAACGCAGACCCGGTATCGCGGCCAGGCGCGGCGTGGCATATTCGAGCAGTCCGTGTTCGTAGCGCGAAATATTGTCGATACCGATTCGCTCGACGTACTCGATCGTGCTGCCCAATCCGACCGCGTCCGCGATATTCCCGGTGCCCGCCTCGAATCGGCCGGGCGGTGGCTGGAACAGCGAACGCTCCAGGGTGACATCGCAGATCATATTCCCGCCACCCTGCCACGGCGGCATATCCCGCAGCACGTCGTACTTGCCGAAGACGGCACCGATTCCGGTGGGGCCGTACAGCTTATGGCCGGAGAAGACGAAGAAGTCGGCGTCGATCGACTGGACGTCGATCTTGGTGTGCGGCACCGATTGTGCGCCGTCGATCAGCGCGAGCGCACCCGCTCGATGTGCCTGTGCGACGATCTCGCGCACCGGGGTGATGGTGCCGAGCGCATTGGAGACATGCGCCACGGAGACGAGTTTCGTGCGGTCCGACAACATCCGGGTGTACTCGTCCATCCGCAGCTGGCCGTAGTCATCGGTCGGGATGACCTTCAGCAGTGCGCCCGTTTCCGCGACGAGCATCTGCCACGGCACGATATTGGCATGATGTTCGAGGTGGGAGATGAGGATCTCGTCGCCTTCGCGAATGTTCTTGCGGCCCCAGGTCTGTGCGATCAGGTTGATGCCCTCGGTGGTGCCGCGCACGAAGACGATCTCTTCCGCGGCCGACGCACCGAGGAAGCGTGCCACCGTATCGCGGGCACGCTCATAGGCATCGGTCGAGAGGGCGGCCAGATGGTGTGCGGCCCGATGGATATTCGAATTCTCGTGTTCGTAGAAGTAGGCGATGCGTTCGATGACCGGTCGGGGCTTCTGTGTGGTGGCGGCATTGTCGAACCACACCAGGGGCTGGCCGTTTACCCGTTCCCGCAGGATCGGGAAGTCATTGCGCACGGCGTGCACGTCGAAGGGCGGATGCCGATCGGGCTGGCGCCGATTCGCGGCGTCGAGGAAATAGAACTGCGAATTCGGCTGTGTGTCAGGAGATTCCTGGCGGTCGAGGAAGTTGAACGTCGGAGTTCCGGCGGTCATAGTGTCCATGACACGTGGCGGTGACAGCAGGCCGTCCATCGGTGGCAGTGCTACCAGGAACGGATCGGCGTAGACATCGGCGTTGCGCGCCGCGGAGGTCGGCGGCGGACCGGCCGGAGTGGACATCGCGACGTCCGATCCCCATGTGGGAACCTCGACATCCGGCGTCGGTCCACCGGGCGGCACCGCGCCCTGGGGCGCCGAGCCGTATTGTGACCCGACCCCCTGTTGTGTGCGCGCCGTCGGTAGGTCCAGTGCGGGCGTGAACGTATTGGGAAGTGACACCGGCGAACTCGGCTGCGCGGCACCGAGCGAGGCGATACCTGGCGATGCCGGCAACGCCGAAAAGAACTCGCCCGCCAATCGATTCAGCGTCGCCTCGTCGGGCAGCAGCCAATTCGATACTGCCGCACCGTCGGTCGTCGGATCGTTCGGGTTCAGGGGAGTCGGTCCGTCACTTCCGGTAGGTGTGTGCGTAGTCATGGAACTTGTCCACCTCGGCTCCCTCGAGCAGTGCCACCGCGTCATCGGTCAGGATCGCCAGCGAGCAGTACAGCGACACCAGATACGACGCGATCGCGCTGCGGTCGATACCCATGAACTTCACCGAAAGCCCCATGCCCTGCTCCCCGGCCAGGCCGGGTTGGTACAGGCCGACCACGCCCTGCCGGGATTCGCCGGTCCGGATCAGCAAGAACTTCGTCTTGCCCCGCTCCAGCGGAATCTTGTCCGACGGAACGAGCGGAATCCCCCGCCAGGTCACGAACTGGGAACCGAAGAGGCTGACGGTGGGCGGCGGCACCCCGCGCCGGGTGCATTCCCGGCCGAAGGCCGCGATCCCCTCGGGATGGGTGAGGAAAAAGCCGGGTTCCTTCCAGGCGCGGGCGAGCAGGTTGTCCAGATCGTCCGGTGTCGGTGGTCCGGCGATCGTCGAAATCTTTTGCTTGGATGCGGTATTCGCGATCAGACCGTAGTCCGGGCTATTGATCAGCTCGCCCTCTTGGTGTTCCTTGATCGCTTCGATGGTGAGCCGCAACTGTTGAGCAATCTGGTCGTGCGGACTCGAGTACAGATCCGAGACCCGGGTGTGCACATCGAGGATGGTGTGCACGGCCTTGAGTCGGTACTCCCTCGGCTGCTTCTCGTAGTCGATGAAGGTCTCCGGCAGCGGTGACTCGTCGAAGTTGTCGCACTTGATATCCACGGTGTCTTCGTGGGTAACCCGGTTGCGGCGGTAGATGCCCGCTTCGACCGGCACCCAGTTGAGCAGATGGACCAGCCACCGTGGGGTGATCGATTCCATCTGCGGGACGGTCTTGGTCGCATTCGCGAGTACCCGAGCGGCATCGTCGCCCAGCGCCATCGGTTGCGGAACAGCCTTCGTCATCGGCATCACCTTCGAGTCGGCAAATCGACCGTTACCACCGCGCGTCATGCTATGCGCTGAGCTTGTGGTTGTCGGGAGGTGAGCGTCATCGATCGGGCCGTGTCCTTGGTCAAACGACCAACCTTGATATTCAAGGAGGGACGATTCTCAATCGAATTCGACTTCCCAGCGCTTGATCCCATTGAGCCAGCCGGAGCGCAGGTGTTCGGGCTCGGCGACCTGGTGCAGATTGGGCATGCTGTCGGCGATCGCATTGAACATCAGATCGATCTCGAGGCGAGCCAGATTCGCGCCCAGACAGTAGTGCGTGCCTGCGCCGCCGAACCCGACATGCGGGTTGGGATCGCGCAGGATGTCGAAGTCGAAGGGATTCGCGAAGGCGTCCTCGTCGAAATTCGCCGAGCTGTAGAACAATCCGACGCGCTGGCCCTTGCGGATCAGCTGTCCGCCGAGTTCGACATCGCGGGTCGCGGTCCGCTGGAATACCGAGACGGGCGTGGCCCAACGGACGATCTCATCCGGCGCGGTGCGCGGACGCAGCTTTTTGTAGAGCTCCCATTGGTCCGGATGATCGACAAAAGCCTTCATGCCGTGCGTGATCGAGTTGCGGGTGGTTTCGTTCCCCGCCACCGACAGCAGAATCACGAAGAACGCGAACTCATCCGACCCCAGATGTTCGCCGTCGATATCGGCGTTCACCAATTGCGTCACGATATCGTCGGCCGGGCAGACCCGCCGCTGCTCGGCCATGGTCCAGGCATAGCCGGTCAATTCGAGCTGCGCCGTCGCCGCGTCGCTCGTGTACTCGGGATCATCGGCCCCGATCATCTGGTTCGACCAGGTGAACAGCTTCTTGCGGTCCTGCTGGGGCACCCCGAGGAGTTCGGCGATGGCCTGCAGCGGCAATTCGCAGGCGACCTGCTCCACGAAGTCACCGCTGCCGGACTTCTTGGCCTCGTGCACAATTCGGGTGGCGCGCTCGGTGAGTGCGGCACGCAGGCCCTCTACTGCGCGCGGCGTGAAGCCCTTGGAAACGATGCGCCGATTCTTGGTGTGCAACGGCGGGTCCATATTGAGCAGTATCACCCGCTGCATATCGATCTGCTCGCGGGTGATGTCGGGCTGATAGCGGATGATCGCGCCGTTCTCGGTCGAGGAGAAGATCTCCGGATGCTTCGAAATCTCTTTGATGTCTTCGAGTTTGGTCACCGCCCAATAGCCGCTGTCAGCGAAACCGCTGGATCGATCGTGCTGGGCGCACCACCAGACCGGTGCGGTCCTGCGCAGCTCCGCGAATTCTTCGGTTGGTCTGCGTTTCGCCCACAGATCCGGATCGGTGAGATCGAATCCGGTGGGAATCGACGGCGTGGCCATGGCCACCTCCCAGAGGTAGAACGCGTTCTACAATCGATTGAAGCACAGTGCGTCGCTCCGAAGAGGTGAAACGACTGTGCGGCCCGGCGTGACGCGCGTTCGTGACGAGGTTTTGGCAGCTCGGGGACGGTTTCGGCGGTCAGTGCTCCAGCTTGCGCAGCAGGCCGTGCAGCGTGTTCAGGTCGTCGGGGGAGAGGGCGGCGACCGCGGGCGGTGCGGGATCGGGGGTGGCCATGGCCTCGGCCAGGGCGGCCCGCCCGGCGGAGGTGATGGAGACCTGTTTGCGTCTGCGGTTGGTCGGGTCGATCTCGCGCACCACCAGTCCGAGTTCGTCGAGGTTATTGACCGCGACCGTGGTCGCTGGCGCATCCATGCCGGTGGCCTGCGCGATCTGATTGAGCGTGAGCGGTCCGGGGCGCAGGCGGCGCAGGATGCGAATCCGGCTGAACGGCAACCCCGTTCGTTCGGTGACCGCGCGCTTCCACGAGTCGCGGGTATCCATCACCAGGTGGGTGAGCTGTGCCCACACCATGTCGGCAGTGGGTGCGTCATCCGGCATGCGCGGGGACCCTCTCTTCCAATATCGGGGCGACGCGATCACGGGACCGGGCGGCCCATCGGGTGTTCGCGACTATGCCGAGTATGACGATCCCCGCGGTGAACACCGCGATCAGCCACCACAGACCGGCCCCGGTCAGCGCACCGCACAGTGCGACTCCGATGCTCACGCCCACCTGTCTGCTGGTCGAAGCGACCGCCGCCGCGGCGCCCGCGCGATCCTGCGGCATCCCGCTGACCGCCGATGTCGTGATCGGCGCATTGACCATGCCGAATCCGATGCCGAAGATCGCGAAGACGCTCACCAGCTGCCAGATCGGTGTGGTGGCGTCGAGCCGGGTGAGCAGTACGGCGGCAATGGTCATCGCGGTGCCCGCCGCGAGCAGCGAGGGTTTGGTCCCGTAGCGCCCGACCAGACGTCCGGACAGCGGCGAGAAGATCAGCGTCGCGACCGCCATCGCCAGGTACAGCAAGCCGGTGTGCACCGCCGAATAGCCCCGCACGCCTTGCAGATACAGCGAGCAGGTGAACAGGAACGCGCCGAGTGCGGCGAAGGCGAAGATCGCGGTCACCGTGGCCGAGGCGAACGGCACACTCCGGAAGAACCGCAGATCGATGAACGGATCCGCGCGCCGCGATTCCTGCCACAGGAAGGCCGCGAAAGCCGCCGCCGACACCGCGAACACCACCGGCAGTTGCTCGATCAATCCGAAAACCAAGGTGAGCAGAAAGGCGATCGCCAGCAGCTGTCCGATCGGATCGAGTCCGCGCACCGCGGCGGACTTCGATTCCGGCACGAACAGAGTCGTCAATACCAGCGTGAGCGCGCAGATCGGCAGATTGATCCAGAACACCGACTGCCACCCGAGCGAATCGATCAACACACCGCCGACCATCGGACCCAGCGCCATCGAGATGCCGACCACCGCGCCCCAAATGCCCACCGCGCGAGCGCGTTCCACCCGTCCGGTGAATACCTGCGTAATGATCGACATTGCCACCGGATTGAGCATCGATCCGCCGACGGCCTGCAAAAACCTTGCCCCGATAAGGGTTTCGATCGTCGGCGCGAGGCTGCACGCCAGCGATCCGAGTGCGAATACCGAAAGCCCGATCCGGAATACCCGTCGCCGCCCGAACCGATCGGCGGTCGCCCCCGCGAGCATCAGCAGGCTGGCGAGCGTGAGGGTGTAGATATCGATGATCCACTGCAGCCGGGTCAGCGGCGCATCCAGATCCGCCCGAATCGCAGGCACCGCCACATTCACGATCGTCGAGTCCATCGACACGATCAGCAGGCTCGAACAGCACGTCGCCAGGACCAGCACCTTTCGACGCGGCGTCAGCTCACCAACAGTTGTAACCATACAATGATTGTGTGATTACAACTGTTCCGAATGCAAGAATGTGGCCTCGGATGTGATCCGCGGAACACGGGTTCGGTGCGTTCTCCGAGGATGAGCGGGCGTTTCGCGGCCGACCCGTCCAATTCGGCCTCGGTCGGGCGCGCCGTCCGGCGCCGGTCGGCAGCGCGTCCCTATCTGAGAACGACGCGCGGAAGGCGGCCCCGGCGATCCGTTCCAGCATCTCGCGTGACCGGGCGAGCCCTGCCGCGGGTGGCTCGGCCGCATCCGGCACGTGCGGAAAAGTCCGCGTCGTCACTCCGGACATGCGGGCCACTTCCGCAATCGACCAGGCCACGCCCCCACACCGCCGGATGGAACTCCGCCGCTCTGTCCGGCACTTCGACGCTGAAGCGCCGGGCCATCGGCGGGCTTGCTACACCAACTCGACCTCGTCGAACCCGACTGTCAGGCTGTGCCGCCGCTCCCGCAGCACGCCGCCTTCGCGGTGGACAACGCCCTCGCCGAAATCGATGCGCAACCTGGCGCGACGGCTGTCGACTTCCCGCACGACCCCGCAAACACCGCTGAACGGCCCGCCTGGGAAATAGACGACATCGCCTGGCCCATATTCGGTAAACCCCACGCCGCCACACTACGGCGGGTGTCTACTTCATGAGGCTCAGCAGGCCGAGGCCCGGTTCGAGCGCGCCGTCCTGTCCGAGTGCTAAGAAGTCCGCCTCCACGGCCGAGCGCGTGAGTCTGCCCGCGCGCACCGCGCGGTAGCGCACATACGACCAGAGGAAGACATCGAGGTTGTCGAAGCGGGTGCCGCCTTCGAGTACCTCCTCTTCGTGGAACCACACGGCCACTTGGCCATTGGTGAGCACGACGTACAGATTGCCGCCGCCATCGGCGCCGATCGAGTAGATATCTTCGTCGGTGAGCTCGGTCGTGTAGTCCGAATCGCGTATGCCGCAGTCGTTTGCGGCGAAGTCGAATCCGTAGGACCAGAAGAAGATGTCGAGGAACTGCGGCAGCCGGCCCGAACGCACCCGCCGGTCGAATGCGGCCAGCGCCGCCGCGTCCGCGGGAGCCAGGCGCGCGAGAAACGGTGCCACTGAACGGGTTTGCTCCGGTACGTGGACGGGCGTGGCATCGGGGAACCAACGGACCAGATCGGCATCGAGGTCGCGATCGGTGTAGCCGACCAGGTCGGCGAGGGTGAGCGTCACGCGGGGATTGTATTGGCACCCCAGGACAAGTAGCCGCGATCGTGCGGTCCGAGCGGCTCGTACCATGGTGGCGTGCCCGTCGAGCCGGTTCGTGTCGCTGGGGCTGTGGTGGATATCGCGGTCCCGGCACGGTCGAGCCGCATGGCGGGAGTCAGCATGGCCGGGTTCCGTGGTGCCGCGACGAGCCTGGTCGACCTGCAGTTGGTCCCGTACCCGGCGCTGATGGTGTTCATTGATTTCGGTGACGTGCTGCTCGTCGATGACGCCAGCGGTGCGCGGACGCAGGGCAGCGGCGTTGTCGGCCTCGGCCCCGTCAGCGTTCGAGGGTGTGGGCGAGATGTCGACCTTCTGCAGGTTCGGCTGTCGCCGGTGGTCGCGCACTCGATCCTGGGCACCGCGTCAGAGTTCGGCGGGACGGTGGTCGCCCTCGAGGACCTCTGGGGGCGCGATACCGTGCGAATCCAAGAGCAACTACACGCCACCCGGTCGTGGGACGGTCGATTCGCGATCGCGAAGACCGAACTCGCTCGACGACAGCAGGCGGGCCGGGCGGTCCATCCGGAAGTCGCCTTTGCCTGGGGGCGAATCGTGATGAGCCGTGGGCGGATTCGGGTCGAACGGCTGGCGGCCGAGGTCGGGTGGAGCCGCAAGCGGTTGTGGTCCCGGTTCCGGTCCCAGATCGGGCTGACGCCCAAACGGGCCGCGCAGCTGGTCCGTTTCGACTATGCAGCGCACCGCCTCGCCGGGGGACATAGTGCCGCTCTGGTATCGGCGGAAAGCGGTTATGTCGACCAGTCCCACCTCCATCGCGATGCCATGACCTTCGCCGGGCTGACACCCATAGCGCTGGCTGTTGCGCCCTGGCTCGCGGTCGACCCCGTCGCGTGGTCTGCCCAGGAGTACGTACCCAAGGCGTGACCCCGAGCCAATGCGCTCGGCCATCGCCGCTTCCCGCGGCGCCAACAGCCATAACGGGAACATTTGTCCAAGACTTCCGGTGGTGAGCTGGTGATGCTGACAGTCATATCTGGAATCGCGCGTCGACTTGGGTCACCCATGCGACGCGGTGTGATCGAGGAGGAATGACGTGAACGGAGCAACCGGCATCGAACGGCCGCCGCTCGGCATCCGACTGCTGCATGCCCTGCGAAAGGAGCCGGACTGGCCGACGCTGACGGCCGCCGAGTTGATCACTTATCGCGACGCGGCGAACCGCACGGCAGGCTCCCGTCTCATTCGGGTGATCACCGGGTTTCCCGATCGCGGCGCCACGATCGGTTGGCAGGAGGTTGCGCTGCCCGATCGCATGCTCCGGGTCCGGGTATACCGGCCCACACCCGGGCGCGGTGATGGCACCGCCCTGCCGCTCGTGCTGCACGTGCACGGCGGCGGGTTCGTGGGCACCGCGGCGCAATGCGACTGGGCGAACAGCCATCTCGCGGCGCGGCTGCCCGCGGTCGTCGTCTCGGTCGAGCACCGTCTGCTCGCTCCGGGTACTCCGCTGTCGGAGGCTGTCGACGACGGCTGGGATGTGCTGCGGCACATGGTGCAGCATGCCGCGGAGTGGGGAATCGACCCGGCGCGGATCGCGGTTGCCGGTGAGAGCACCGGCGCGCTGATTTCCGCACTGGCCGCGATCCGGGCCAAGGCGACCGGGCTGCACTTGCAGGCGCAGGTGTTGGTCAATCCCGCCGTGGATCTGACCGAGACGATGTTCGACTACGCCTCGATGACCCAGCACGCGGATAGTCCGACGCTGACCATCGCGAAGCTGAGGCTGTTCCAGCAGTTGGCGGTGCCGCCGGGAGCAGATGCCCGTGCGGTGTCGCCCCTGCATGCCGACGATCCGAGTGGGCTGGCTCCAGCACTCGTCGTGGTGCCGACCCTCGACCCGGTGGCCGATCACGGCCGCCGGTACGCCCAACGATTGCGTGAATTCGCCACGCCCGCACAGGTAACCGAACATTCCGGGGCACCGCACGCGTTCCTCACCCTGCCCGGGGTCGTGCCACAGGCCAAGGCCGCCCGTGCGGAGATCACCGAGTTCCTCCGTGGTCGACTCGCGGGATCACGCGCCGCCGCGGCGGAGCCGACGAAGGCGGAAATACGATGACCACCACATTGGATCTGCGACGTCGCCGGGGTGACTACGGCATCGATGGAGACTTCAGCGTGATTTCAGCGCGTTGGCAGGCGGTGATCATTGCTGCCATCGTCGCAGCGCTCATCGCGCTGACCGTGCGCAATATCGTTACCGGCGCCTTCATCGGTGCCGTGGTGACCGGCTTGCTGACGCTCGGGCTGGTGCTGTTCGTGGGTTCCTATCTGTACACGACCCGAGTCGGCAAGTTCGAGGTATGGGCGCGGATTCTCAACGATTTCCGGCTGCGCGGTGACGAGCAGGTGCTGGACCTGGGCTGTGGACGCGGCGCGCTGCTCCTGATGGCTGCCGAACTGCTGCCCCGTGGCCGGGCGGTCGGCATCGATCTGTGGCACGCCGACCAGACCGGCAACAGCCCGGACGCCACCCGGCGCAATGCCGAGCGCGAAGGCGTCGCCGACCGGGTCGAGGTGGAAACCGGTGACATCACACAATTGCCGTTCGCCGACAACACCTTCGACCTGATCATCAGCAACCTGGTACTGCACAACATCCCAGCTGCCGTCGGTCGGCGTGCCGCCATCGACGACGCCGTCCGCGTGCTCCGCCCCGGCGGTCGACTGGCCATCGCCGATCTGTGGGCCACGAATCGACACCGCGCACGCTTGCACGAACTCGGGCTGACCGACGTGCGGCGACGCAACCTCGGCTGGCGCATGTGGTGGGGCGGCCCATGGTTTCCCACCAGACTCGTCACGGCGACCAAGTCGGCGATGCCCGTCACAAGCTGAGGCACTCGTCTGTCTCGGCCTCGATCCAATGGATGAGAAAAGTGCCCTTCGAGCTGGGATTGTCGCTGTCGTCCAGGCAGCGATCGGTCCGGTTTCAGAAGGGCACTTCGGGTGCAAGTTTCGCGGATTCGAGTGGCCCGGCTCCGGATATTTCGGACGCGAACCATCCGATGCCCGATTCCTGGAACGCCCGGCCATGATGCCACGCCGGCAATGCTCGGATAACGGAACGGAAGGTCGGCTACCGAAATGGAACGACTCGTGTGTTTCAATTTCGGACGGCGTCGGGTCGGGGCAGAACTGCGGCTGTCGGACGCCGGTATCTGGTTTGACTCCACCTCCTGGAAGGCAGGCCGCGATGACCCCCACCACACCCTCGTTCTTCGAGGCACAACTTCCCGCCCTCTTGAGCAGTCGAAGAGACGCACCGGCGTTTTGGATGCTCGATCTGCTGTGGATTCCGCTGCTGGAGGCCCATCAAACTGGGGGCGTTTTTTCGGTCACCGAGCAGCTGATGCCGAAAGACTCTGGCGCACATACCAAGCACGTGCACAATGTCGACGAGTGGTTTTACGTCCTCGACGGCACTGTCGACTTCGAACTCGAGGGCGAAACGTCGTCGGGGCAAGATGGCGACTCGCTGTGGATTCCTCGGGGCACCGTGCACAGTTTCAACGTCACGAGCGATGTCTGCCGTGTACTCAACGGCTATACCCCGGGCGGATTCGAGCAAGTGATCAAGGGGCTCGCGAGACCGGCACCGAAGCGTGAGCTTCCCCCGAGAACTGAAGAGCCAGCGCCAGAAGACATCGCGGCAGCACAGTTCCTGTTCAGCAACTACTGGACCGCACGAGCCGACGACCCCTGGGCGAAATTCTTCGTCCGCTGATCCCGCGCCCGGCGTCCGGGCGAACCCTGCTGTCGCACTGCTGTGTACGTCACCACCCACCTCGGCGTGGCGATGGGCTATGCGGCGCGGTGTCGTCGGCCGGGTTCGATTCGGGCGTGCCAAGCTGGCGGGGTGAAGTCGGAGGCGGCGCAGATACTCGA
This sequence comes from Nocardia sp. NPDC005998, assembly GCF_040614395.1. Taxonomy (NCBI): domain Bacteria; kingdom Bacillati; phylum Actinomycetota; class Actinomycetes; order Mycobacteriales; family Nocardiaceae; genus Nocardia; species Nocardia sp. NPDC005998. Next base: position 77,655 of record NZ_JBEXUI010000008.1, read on the forward strand.
CATCCTCGATCAGGTCATGGCGATCGTGCGGGTCGGACCGCAGGATCTGAGCTGGCAGTCTAGGTATGCGGATGAGGCTGAGCTGGTGGGGGATCTCACCGAGCATTCGGAGCTGATTCGGCGGGGTGACATGAGTCGGTTGCCCGATCTGAAGTTTCTGTTCGTTGCGACCGGCCCGCTGTGTGAGATCGCTGCCAGCAGTGGGTGGTTGGCTACCTACACCGAGCTCGGGAACCGGTTCGATCGGTTGTATGAGCGGTTGGCGTGATGCCCGCTTGGACTGCTCGGACCAACCTCGACCGGCACCCGAACGACATTCTGGCGGCCTACATGGCCTCGGTCGGATGAAGATTTCGCCGGTCTCGTAGGGGAAGTCGGTGATGAAACGGGCACCGGTCCCTGATGTCTCTGGGGCCGGTGCCCGTGCGGCGTCACGGCTCGGCCCGACGGGGCGTGGCCGTGTGTATGGGTGTTATTGCGCTGCGGCGCGGATGATTTCGGCGACGGTTGCGGGCCGGGAGACGTAGACGGCGTGGCTTCCGGGTGTTTCGCGGACGGTCGCCCCCATGCGTTCGGCCATCGACCGCTGTGCGGCCGGTGGGATCATCCGGTCCTCGGTGACGTGCAGGTACCAGCTGGGCTTGACCCGCCAGGCGGCCTCCGTGATGGTGGTGCCGAGCGCGTCGACCCCCCAGGGGACCTGGGAGTCGGCGAGGAAGGCGGCGTCGGCATCGGACAGATCTCCGGCGAAGGAGTCGTGGAACTTCGCCCGATCGAGGAACAGGTAGCCCTCACGCGGCGGCAGGATCGGCGGCTGCGGACCGTCCTGTGGGAAGGTCGCGATCAGGCTGTTGACCGATTCGCCCTTGTCGGGCGCGAAGGCGGTGATGTAGACGAGCGCGGTGACCGCCTCGTGCAGACCGGCCTCGGTGATGACGGCCCCGCCGTAGGAGTGCCCGACCAGCACCGCGGGACCGTCCAGGTCATCGAGGACGGACTTGGCGGTGGCGGCGTCGTCGCCCAGGGACTTGGTGGCGTTCTGCACGACACGGACCCGGTATCCGTCACGGGTCAGCTCGTCGTACACACCGCGCCAGCCGGATCCGTCCACGAATCCGCCGTGGACAAGTACGACCGTCTTATCGGTTGATGGCATATCGGTTTCCTCAGCTCGAAGGATGTCGGACCTGCCCGAGACTAAGGCTGTTGCGGCCGTGCGGAATCCGTCAAATGACGTACGTCGCCGATTCGACGCACTCAGCCCGATACCTGGTCGTCGCTACCCGCCGCACGCTGTAGCGCGTCGCGCAGCGCGCTGCGGCGCGTGACCCCGAGTTTGTGGAACGCACGATGCAGATGTGTGGAGACGGTCCGGGCCGACAGGAACAGCTGTTCACCGATCTGCTTGTTCGTCATGCCCGCCGCCGCCAGTTCGACGACCGCCTGTTCACGCGCGGTGAGCGCAGCCGACCGCACCGACGGCGCAGCCTCGCCAGCGGCGCGGAGCTCGGCGTGTGCCCGCCGCAGCCAGGGTGCCGCCCGCAGCTCGGTGAAAATCTCCGCGGCGGTGCCGAGGTGGACCCTGGCGGCCGCGTTCGCGCGTTCGCGGCGCAGCTGTTCGCCGTAGAGCAGCTCGATCCGCGCTCGATCGAATGTCCAGCGCTCCGTGCCGGGCAGGGCGAGTGCTTCTTCGAAGAGCGATCCGCTGTCGTCCGGGTGCGCGACCGCAAGGGCGGCGGTGGTGACCATGGTCAGCCGGGGCGAAAGCTCCTCCAGTCCTGCCGCTTTCGCCGCCCGAGCGTGTGCTCGAGCGTCCACGGTGCGTCCACCGCGGGCCGCGGCCTCGGTGAGGTCGAGCACCAGCCACAACGCGTGCGGGTTGTGCGGCACGAAGGTCCCGGGTGGATTGACTGCGGCGGCGTGCCGATAGGCGTCGGTGAATGCCGAGTTGCCGAGGGCGTGCAGGCACCGGATATGCGAGGAGTAGTGGGCGAGGGTCAGCAGATTTCGCGGGGCGGCCCACATCAGCAGTTGTTCGGCGAGCTGCTCGACCACCGCCTCGTCCCCACGCGCTGCGGCGACCATGCCGCGCAGAAACTTCCCAGGCCCCGCCGTGGTCAGATATCCGAGCTCGTCGCACAACCGCAGCCCATCGGTGGTCACCTCGATCAGGTGATCCCATGCGCCAGTGAAGAAGTCGTCGATGCCGAGCAGGAAAAGCGCGTCGATCGCCTTGGCGACGGCACCGCCGTCATGGCCGTCGTCGATCACCCGCTGAAGCGGTTCCCGGATACGGCCGATCCGATCCAGATACGCACCCGCGGTCGCGACCCGGACGATTCGTACCGGGTCCGAAGAGAACCGCAGATCGTCCATCGCCGTATCGAGTTCGGCCAGCACCTTCGCACCTGTGTGCACCGGGTCGACGAACGATCCGCCGAGCAGTGACAGCGTGTCGGACGGGTCCGGTAGCACGCGGTCGAGGGCGTTTCGGATATCGGGCCACAGCTCTTGGCGGCCGCTGTAGAACCCGATGTAGAGCAGTGTGTGTAGGGCTTCGACGACCGTGTCCGGGTCATCGTGTCGGGTGTCGTCGGTGCTCTGCAATGCGGCCAACAGCAGTCGGCTCGCGGTCGCGACATCTCCCTCGGTATTGAGCAATTGGAAGGCCGCGGCCAGCGCCACCGCCAGCGATCGGCCGCGTGCCCCGGATTCCGGGACGGTGCGCAGCAATCGGCCGGTACCGGACACCTCGCCGGTGAGCAACGAGCCCAGATACGCCGCTCGTGCCGTGCGGCGCGCACGGTCGGTGTCGGCCGGGCTGAGTTCGGCCGCGCGCAGCATGGTCGCCGTCGCGCGCACGCTGTCCCCGTCCCGCAGCATCTGCTGCGAGACGGTTTCGAGCAGCCCCGCGACCTCTTCGTTCGGGGTGGTGGCGGCTTGACCGAGGTGCCAAGCCCGGCGCTGCGGCGACCGGGTGAATGCATCCGCGAGAATTCGGTGCGCGGTCCTGCGTTCGTCGCTGGTCGACGACTCCACCAGCGCGGAGCGGATCAACGGATGCCGGAACTCGAGCCTGCCGGTTCGCGGATTGGTCCGCACGATCCCCGCCCGCTCGGCTGGCTGCAGCGCACTGCGTCCCTCCGGAGTAGGGGCACAGTCCTCGAGCGCCATCCCGTTCTCGGTACCGGAGAGGACGACGAACAACAGCATCCGCCGGGTTTCATCCGGAAGGTGCTCGAGCCGGTCGGCGAACATTTCCTGCAATCGCCGCGTCAGCGGTGGCAAGTCGAACAGCCGAGCCGAGCCACGCTCGGTTTCCAGAGCCGCGGGCAGCTCCAACAGTGCAAGCGGATTCCCACGCGCATCCGCACGCAACCGCCCCCGCGCTCTCACGGGCATCGCGGGAAACGCCGACACCAGCAGCTCCTCGGCGCTGCGATCATCCAGCGGCGCGACTTCGTGCACGCGAAACCCACTGCGGGTGAACGCATCACCGGCGTCGGTGCGCACTGCCGCCAGCAACCGGGTACTCGCCCCGGTCAGACGCCGCAGTGCGTAGATCAACGCCATACTGCTGGACAAATCCAGCCACTGCACATCATCGACCACCAGCAATACCGGCGAACCCTCGGCGGCAGCCCGCGCCCGCAGCAACGCCAGCGTCGCCGCACCCGCAAGGAGCTGCGAGGGGAGAGTGCCTGCCGCCAAACCCATCACCACGCGCATCGCGTCACGGTGCGGGTCCTCGAGCCTGTCGATGAACTCGACCGTCGGCTGCAGCAACTGGTTCAAGGCCCCGAACTGGAGCTCGGCTTCGAACTCGAGCGCGGCCGCCCGCAATACTCGCGCCCCATGCCACGACGCGACCTCGACAGCGGCATTCAGCAGCGCGGTTTTACCAACACCCGGTTCACCGGTCAGCACGAGCACGTTGTCCCCACCGCACGCGTCCGCGACGAAGGAGGAGAGCAACTCGATCTCGACCTCGCGACCGAACAGCATCGGGCATCACACTCCGAACCTCACACCAGTCTCCCCATGAGGTGATGTCACAGAAGCTTAAGACAATCGCCAAGTCCGCAAGAACAATCGGTTCGCGTGCGAATGACACTGGTTCTGTCGGAACCGGCCACCGGGCTGTGGCCGGTCACCCGGTGCGTAGCGGGCGGGTGGCGCTGTCGGCGTGGTCGATGCCCGACGTATGTGTAGCGCTCTTGTTGTCGGCGATGTTCACCGCGCGGACCGCGAGATTCGACCGCCTGCCGCACCTGAGACGTACCCTCGAATTATCCACATGAGCAGGTAACGCAGTCTCTGCCGCAAACAGGTGAGATGGTTTGCGGTGTATGTGGCGAAAGGATGGTCCTTGGTGTTTTCCGGACCGTTGCGCGGCCGAAGCGAACCGATGACCAGGGCGCTGGCCGTGCTGCGCGGCGCCTGCCGACACGGCGCAGGCGGCATCGTCACGGTCTGCGGCCCGCCCGGTATCGGCAAGACCGCGGTGTTGTCGGAGATCTGCCGCCAAGCCACACGCATGGGTATGCGTGTCGCGTCGAGCCGGTGCGAGGACATCGACGACTCCCGCCCGGGGGCACCGGTGTTCACCCTGCTCCGCAGCGGACGCGACCCGCTCCTCGCCCCGGCCACCTACGACCGCCTCCTCGACTGCGTCGCTGACCCGCTGGTATTCGTCGAGGCGGTGACAACCGAGCTGGCAGCGCTCGCCGCCAGCGCCCCGATGCTCATTGCCATCGACGATCTGCACCGGGCCGACCACGCCAGCCGTTCGATCCTCCGAGAGCTGCTGTCACGGTTGACGGGGTTGCCGATCGTCTGGGTGTTCACCACAGGCAAGGACGATCTCGGCCCCGATCTGCTCGCCTACGACGTGAGCAACGTCGAACGACTGGACCTGGCGCCGTTGACGCGGGCGGGCCTCGTAGCGATCGCCCAGGATCGACTGGGACGCATACCCGGCGAACGGGTGCGCGGATATCTCGACGCCATCGGCGGCAATCCACGGCTGGGCGTACAGCTCATCGACAATGTCGCACGTGCCGCTGCCCGCAACGAATCCGACACCGTGGCAGTCGAATTCAGCGCAGCTGTCGCCGCACGCCTCGCGCAGCTCGGCGATACGGCGCGTGGCATGGTCCACATGGTCGCCGTCGCCGACCGGCCGGTGCCGATACAGCATCTCGTCGCGCTCACCGCATCCACTTCGGCGCAGGGCTGGTCGGAGTCGCTCGCCGAGGCTCTCGAATCCGGTCTCGTGCATGCCGATGCGGACATGCTGACCTGTCGCCACGACGTGGTGCGCGAGTCCGTATACGCCTGCATTCCCAAGACTCGCGCCCGCGCACTGCATCGCACCCTCGCCGACTACTACCTCACCGAGGTCACCGAACCCCTCCGCGCTGCGTCGCATGCGCGTGCGGCGGCCACCCCCGGAGATCTCACCAGCGCGGCGGCACTGATCTCGACAGCCGAGACCCTGATGCCGACGAATCTCGATGAAGCCGGTGAATTGGCCGCGCTCGCCTTCCGAACCGTCGGACCCGACCAGCCCGAATGGCTCGATCTCGGCCGCCGTTGCCTTGCGGTCCTGTGCCGCACCCAGCACTCCGCCGAAGCAATCGCCGTCGCCGACCTGATACTGGCCCGCCTCGATGACGACAACCTCATCGCAGAGGTGGAAACCCAAGCAGCCCAGGCACTCTGGCTGGGCGGCCGCATTGCCGATCTGATCGCGCGCACCGAGCGTGTGCTCCGGCAGCGAACACTGCTTCCCGAGGCCGGTGCGCGCCTGCGGGCCGCCTCGGCCCTGGCGAACACCTACGTGGCGAAGGGCAGCGACGCCATCCGATGCAGCGAAGCCGCGCTCGCCCACGCCCGCACGGTCGACGACCCCAAGGCCATCGCTCTGGCCCTGCAGGCGGCCGGGGAGGCCGCCAAGAACGACGCGCGCCACCGCACCGCGCTCGCCTACTTCCGGGAGCTGCGCGCGCTCGGTGGCGTCTCGTATCTCGCAGAGGAAATCACCGAACTGCAGTTCCTGGATCGATACGACCACGCCCAAGCGCTGCTCGATCAGGCCCGCACCGACCGCCGCACCGCGGTCGAACCGATACTGCCCGCCCTGAGCTGTGCGCAGATGTGGCAGGACTACAACCTCGGCCGTCTCGACGAGGCCGACGCCGCAGCGGGCGCCCTGACCGAATCGAGCCGCCAGCTCGGCAATACGAACCACATCCTCGACGCGATCATGGTGCGCGTCTCGGTGGCGCTGCTGCGCGGTGATACCGATGCCGCCGCCGCGCACATGCTGATCGCCCAGGACATCTCCCGCGGCGACGACAGCACCCGCAGACCTGTCGTCGGCGTCATGAGCGGCTGGGTCGCGGCCGCGCGCGGCGATTTCCCCACTGCCCTCGATATCTGGCGGCCGGTCCTGGACGGCGCCGGTGAATGCAATGGCTACTGGCCGCTGTGGCCCTGCTGGACCGGCGTGTTCTTCAAATTCGGCGATGCGGCACTGGATCGCGAATTCACCTCCGCGGCAACCGATGTCGCGCAAGCAGCCGCGATCCGGAATCCAGGTGTCGCCAGCTTCGAGGGCATGGCGCTGAATCTGCGGGGGCGCAATGCCGGTGATCTGGATCTGATCGGCCGGGCTGCGTTGGTCCTCGCCCGCAGCCCGCGCCCGCTGTTGCGCGCGGGCGGAGCCGAATCCCACGGCCGTGCCCTGCTCGCCGCCGGGGACCGCATCGGCGGACTCACCGCACTCGATCACGCCTGGGACGAATTCCACAGCATGGGTGCCCGGGCCAAGACCACCGAGATCCAGAAGGTCATGCGGGAAGCCGGTGCCCGCCGCGCGAAGTGGTCTGCTGTGCCGACCCGAGCCGCCAACGGCTGGGCAGCGCTGACCCCATCCGAACGCCGGGTCGCCGCCCTCATCGGCGCGGGCCACACCAACAAGTCCGCGGCCGCCGAACTCGGCATCTCCGTCAATACGGTCGGTACTCATCTGCGGTCCGCCTTCGCCAAACTCGGCATACAGTCACGAGTCCAGCTGGCCAACGTATTGCACAGCGTTCCCGCGAGCTGACCTCGCACCCGGCGCCGGGCGGGGTCACGTATGCAGGTGATAGAGCGTCATCCAGCTCGGTCCACGAATTCATCGGCCTTGCCATCGAATAGCCACCCAAGCTCAGAGCCCAGACCGGAACGAACCATCGGAAATCGATTCGCGATTCCATGTCGAGAACCCCGCACCGGCTCCGTCTACCAGGTGCAGGGCTACGAAAGGCGTAGCCCACGACACCGGGAGAGCACCAATGACGATCCAACGCATGGAGAACGTGGGCATCGTGGTCGATGACCTCGAGGCTGCTACTGCGTTCTTTATCGAACTCGGCATGGAGCTGGAGGGCAATGCGCCGGTCGAGGGCCGTTGGGCAGACCGTGTCGTCGGGCTCGACGGCATCCGAGTCGACGTTGCGATGATGCGCACACCGGATGGCCACGGCCGACTCGAGCTGATGACGTTCCGCACGCCGGCAGCGATCATCGCTGAGCCGAAAATCGCACCGGCGAACACGTTGGGCATACGCCGCATCATGTTTGCCGTCCAGGACATCGAGGACGTCATCGCCCGCCTGCACACCCACGGCGCCGAACTCATCGGCGAGCTGGAGCAGTACGAGGACAGCTATCGACTCTGTTACCTCCGCGGCCCCGAAGGCATCATCGTCGCACTGGCCGAGCAGCTCAGGACGGCTTGATGGCTGTCAGGTACTGCGTGCTGTCGAACATTTCCGCCAGCGGCTCGGGGACCGGTGCCAGGGGACGGTCGTAGCGGGTGGCCAGTTCCCGCAGGCCCAGGCTCGAGGTGGTCCAGCCGTGGGTGGTGAGCAATTCGGCCGGATCGGTGCGGTCGTCGGTGTAGAACAGCGAAGCGAGGTCGACCTTGCCGAACGGGGTGTCCTTCAGGAGTTCCGACTCCTGATCGGCGATACGGCAAATATCGACGCTGGTGTCGATGGTCTCCACCGCCAGTCTGCTACCGGGTGCCGAAAGCCGACCGATTCTCGCGAACAAGGCATCCTGTGCGGCGCCTGGCAGATATGGCAGCAACCCTTCTGCCGACCATGCGGTGGGCGAGGTCGGGTCGAAGCCTGCCGCGACGAGCGCCGCGGGCCAGTCGTCGCGCAGATCAACGGCCACCTCGCGCCGGTCCGACCTCGGCTCGGCGCCGGATTCGGCGAGCACCTGACGTTTGAACTCCAGCACTTTGGGCTGGTCGATCTCGAACACGACCTCGTCCCTCGGCCAATCCAGCCGGTAGGCCCTGGCATCGAGCCCGGCAGCCAGGATCACTGCCTGGGTCACTCCGGCCGCCGCCGCGGACAGGAAGAAATCGTCAAAGAACTTACTTCGATATCCGATGAACCCAGAGGTGAACGGGATCTGCGACCACAACGTCGAATCGGTGATCAGTCGGTTCATGTCCGAATCGCTGGATGCCACCACGAACGGGGCGGCGTATTCGTCATGGACCAGGGCATCGGGCCGTTTCGTCTCGATCGCGCGCGCGGCCGCGACGCCGAGCGCGGTCATGCCGACGCTGCTCACAATGTCCCAGGTATCGCCTTCGGTACGCATAATGCCGTCCTCGGAGTGTCCTGAAGGTCATGGCCGACAAGTCGGAATCCAGGGTTGCGCTCGAGCGAGGAAAGGGGAGCCCTCTTGTCGGCGTGGCGAACATGCTGCTGTCGATGGGTAGAGCTGGTTATCAACTTGATCATACGACCCGAGTGGACCGCGGTGTGGACACCCGGATGCAACCGCCCTGCCCTGGGGCAACCTCCCAGTACCGGCAGTCGACCCGAACTGCGACCCGCTCCCGTTGCCCGTTTTGCGGCCCGCACCCGGCGCGCGGCTAGGGCACCAGCAGATACCACTCCGCGAACGGGCCCTGGATCGGCCACGTGTCGGCCATGATCTTGGCGGGTCCCATCCCCATCCACAGGTCAACGGTCACCGTGGCGCCCGGCGCCGCATCGGTGTGCACATACACCTCTTGCGACCGTGCGCCCGCAGAGCCGACCCAGCCCAGCATCACGTGATTGCCGCACGGCCCGCGCTGATAACCCAGTGGTGTCACGTGCGCCAGCACGTGGCCGGGCTGATGCGGCGCGGCCTCCACCGCCACGCTGATCGCGCCGGTACAGAAATTCGCATCGCCGAAGGTGTAGAGCGTGGTGCCGAGCGGCGCCCATTGCGGCAGCGGATCCGCCTCCGCTGGCGTCGCCAGTATTCCGCATACCAACGCACCGACCCCGGCCGTCACCGCGACCCCCGCCGCCGCTCGCCGCACTGTCATCAGTCGATGTCCTTCCCGCGTAACAAAATTCGCGGCCGTACTACCCGCTCCGGCAATATGGCCCGGACGGACCCCGCGACATCGCAGCGGCGCGTAGCGGAAGTCGTTCCGTCAGTTAGCGTATCGAACCAGATCGACCGCGTGAAGCGTTCTCGTAGACGCCGGGGCGTGGCGATCATCTCATCGAGATCCCTTGGCCGGTATCGGTTCTGCCCGATATCGGTGGCCCCGGCGGACACGTTCCACTATCCGGCCACAGTTCTTCCCCCTCGGTTCGTGCGGAATCGACTCGGCTGACCGGCGGGACGTTCGAGTTCGTATCGGTCTTGCCTCGGAGCGTGATACCGAACTCCGCGGCCGACGCCATTGCTACGGCGCGATCGGCCGGGGGTAGGGGCTGTGCATGGTCAGCCAGCGGATGTCGAGGTCCTGTTCGAGGTAGTCCATTCGGTTGTTCCAGAATGCCTGCAGGTGGGGCAGTGCCAGATGTCTGTCGAGGTCGGCTTTCGATCGCCATACCTCGTAGAAGACGAACGTGTCCGGGTCATTCTTGTCCTCGTGGAAGTGGTACTCGAGTGCGCCGTCCTCGGCCCGAGTCGGTGTGACGAACGACAGCAACAGTTCTCGAAGTTCGGCGGCGCGCTCCGGTTTGGGGCGGGCGAAACCGACCAAGGCATAGGGCGTATCGACGGAAGGTACGAAATCTGTCATACCTCGGACGGTAGCGGGGCTCGAGGTACGATGCAAGTCATACCTTGTGTGAGGAGATTTCACCGTGTCGGACAGTGACGAACCGGCCTTGGCGGATATGGATCTAGGCGCGGTGTTCTCCGCATTGGCGGACCGGCACCGTCGCAGGGTGGTACTCACCTTGTTGGCCGCGCCCGATGGAACCGAGCGGCATTGCAGCTCATTCGATCTGCCGGTGTCGAAAGCCACGCTCACGCACCACTTTCGAGTATTGCGTCAGGCCGGTCTGATTCGTCAGGTGAATCGAGGCAACAGCAATATGGCCCAGTTGCGGCGGGGCGAGTTGGAGCAACGCTTCCCGGCCCTGATCGAACTTCTCCGTACCGAGATGCAGACCTCCACGGTGTCAGGCGATCGCGACAGCACTTGACCGGGCCTGCCTCATTCGGTCCGGCCGAGTGCACGGTGCTGAACGAGGTGTCGTTTACTTTGTGCGAGAGCGGTATTCATGCCACCGCTCCGTAGCGGTCTGCACGGCTTCCTCGTCTTCGATTGCGTGCGCCCCAGAAGCACCGGCTGCTCCGAGAACCACCCCGCTATCGGTGATCAGGACGCCACCGGCGAATGGAATGAAGTCGCCGTCGTGGAGGTGTTGGATGCTGTCGACGATCGGGCCCGGCAGCTTGATCAGACCCGATGGCTGCAACGACAGTAATGCAGTGCGCGCCTTGGCCACAGCGATCCGGCTGGTCATCGGCATGCCGCCGTCGGCGCGCCGTAGGACGATCACCGCGCCGCTCACATCGATCACGGCCACTGCCAGTGGCGGGAAGCCGCGTTCGGCGCCGACCGCCAGCGCGGATGCCACTAGCCAGTCGGCATCGGCCAAGGTCAGTCCGGGAAGTCGAGGATTCTCCGTCATGGACTCGAACCTAGTCGGAGCCGAACTGAAGCAAACCAGCCTGGTACCAACAGATGTGACCGTGCGTCGACCCGCCGGAGCCACGTCGCCGCCCACGCCAGGCCCGGCAATATCCGCTGCTGCCGCTGAACGGTCGCGAGTCGCGTGGTCAGAGTATGGGTGCCTTGACCACTGGGCACGGGGTGGTCAGCAGGGCGGGATCGGTGGCGAGTCCGGAGGTGATGAGCGCGGTGGCGGCGAGATTGAGAACGTGGGTGTCGGTGATGTCGGATCGGATAGCGCCGGTGGCGGCGCGGCGTTCGAATTCCTCGGCCGCTGCTCGCGCGTCGGAGATGTGCGGGTCGGTGGCAGTGCGATCCTTGGCGCCCGCCGATACGAACGCCTCCCAGATCAGCAAGTCGAGTGAGCCGTCGAAGAGATCTTCCGCGTCCACTCCGCCGCATATCGGGCGATCGAGCACATGGGCGACCCGGTGCAAGACGTAGGTGGCCTGTTGAACGCCGAATGCGAGTGCGATGGTTCCCGCGCCGGCGCACCAGGGACGCCCTGCCTCACCGACTCGCTGTCGTCCGAGTCCACTTGCTGTGGGAGGGTTCGGGATGAACAGGGGCGCTTCGAATCCGAGTGCCACCGACCGGCCTGCCCGGAGGTCGGTCGCGAGACATGTGACGAGATCATCCAAGTCGCGGCCGCCGCTGGCGTCGATTCCGGCGATTCGCCACCAGCCGACATTCGCCAGTTTGCCGACATCGACCGCGGCGACAACCAAATTCTCCGGTCGCATGTCAGCACCATAGTCCCGAGTGCCCCGCAATCGGCTCGGCCGGACCGGTGCATCCACCCGAGCATTGCTCGATTCTGGCCGACGTAACCGTGCTCCGCACCACAACGCTCGTGCCGAGTGTTGCGGTAGCTGGTTGCGGTTGGCAATATTGGCCGCCGTATGCCGCTGGTTTCCGATTTCGCGTATGACAGTCTTGATGGCTTATCTGTTGGTGATGCGCTGGGTGCTCAGTTCTTCGTGCCCGGCTGCTCCGTAGCTGATCTCCTCGCGGGGCGAACGCCAGCGGCTCCGTGGCAGTGGACCGACGACACCGAGATGGCCTGTTCGGTGTACTCGGAAGTCCGTGGCCGCGGCTGCGTCAACCGGGATGCGCTCGCGGCCGCATTCGCTGATCGGTGCGAACCGTATCGTGGCTACGGCGGCGGCACAGTCGTTGTGCTGCACGAGATTCGCGATGGGCGCCCCTGGGGCGAAGCGGCCGGAGCTGCTTTCGATGGGCGCGGATCGTGGGGAAACGGAGCCGCGATGCGGGTCGCCCCGCTCGGGGCGTACTTCGCTGGAGATCTGCGTCGAGCGGCCGCGCAGGCCGCGCTCTCCGCTGAGGTCACCCATCGGCACCCGGAAGCGATCGTAGGTGCCATGGTGGTCGCCGCCGCGGCGAGCCATGCTGCGGCGACGCGTGGAAAGGGCTGTGTACCAAGTGAATTGCTGCATGTTGTCGAGCCGTATCTGGTCGAAGGTCGGACCGCGGACGGTGTCCGGCGAGCTCGGAAGCTACTCGGCCGATCGGTAGCCGAAGCAGCGTACGAACTCGGCAACGGCGCGCAGGTCAGCGCTCAGGACACGGTGCCGTTCACGCTGTGGGCAGCGGCTACCTTCCTCGATGACTATCCGGCCGCCGTCACCGCATGCGTCGAGGCCGGCGGGGATGTGGACACAACGGCCGCGATCGTCGGTGGAATCGTGGCAGCACACACCGGGATCGGAAGTCGAGGCACGACGCGCGGAATACCGGAACAGTGGTTGTCGGCGCGTGAGCCCCTGCCCGGCTGGGCGACAGCCTGACGCCGATCATCAGCAAACATTCGGTAGTGCCGTATATCGGTTGTCAGCTGGTCCGGGAATTCGTTTGCGGCGGCGAGCCGAGTGTCCCGCCGATCATGAGGCAGATCATTCGATTGCTGTTGTCGGCCATGGCGGCGAACTGTCGACGTCGTTTGTTGATGAAGGCTGGCGTGTTCGGGCCGGTGCCTGTGTGTCGTCAGTTGGTTCGCAGTGGGACGCCGTCGTGGTGGGCTCCGATGACGATGCCGGCGAGGACGGCGGGTTCGTCGTGGTCGTTGCGGCAGCTATGTGGGACGCCGTTGACAATGAGCCAGTCGCCGGGTTGGAGCCGGATGTCGGTGTCTTCCAGGACGAAGACGGATTCGCCGGAGATCTGCATCAGGCAGTCGATGGAGGCGGTGGTGTGCAGGGTGGAGGCTCCCTTGGCGACGCCGTAGCCGTAGGGGTTGGGGTCCTCGACGAGCGGGTGGGTGTCGGGGTCGGTGCCGGCTTTGAACATCGCTTCCCGTGCGGCGGGATCGTCGGTGCCCCAGAGGTCGTCGGGGTTGAAGCGGGGCGGCAGGGTGAACACGGTGATGTGGAAGCCGCCGGGAGCCGGGAGCAAAGGACCGCGGAACGGTGGCGGGGTTCCGTCGTCCGGTAGCCGGACGGGGGCGTCCGCGGCCCAGATGGACCATTTGTCGCCGTGGTCGGGGTTGGTCGATTCGATGCGATCGTCGGAGACGACGGTGGCTTTGCCGTCGGGTCCGTAGCCGGTGACTACTCGCCGGATTCCGGTCATGGATGGCTCCTGGTGTGCGGTCGGTCGGGTGGTGTGATCAGGTGCAGGGCAGTGGTCATCAGCTCGGGAAGGTCGTCGTGCCCGTCGTTTTCGGCCCAGCGCACGATCGCTGCGGTTGCCGCGGCCAGGCAAGCGCCAGTGGCGACCCAGAGTTCGAACTCCTCTTGTGGTTCGGTGTGGTCACCGCGGAGTGCTTCCACGATGTATCGCTGGGTGCGGTATTGCCCGTCCCACATTCGTTCCCGTAGCGCGGGCACCGATAGGCCCAGGTGCAACCGGGTCAGCAGCATTGCCCGGTCGGCTGGGGTGTGCTGGGCGGCTGCCTCCACCAGTGCGGCGCCGATGCGGCGCATCAGCGACTGTCCTGACGGCCGGGCCTGGATCCGTTCGACGATGATCGGGTCGTATTCGTCGGCGAGGACGAGGTCTTCTTTGGTGGGGAAATAGCGGAACACCGTCATCGACGACACCCCTGCCGCGGCGGCGACGTCGGCAACGGTAGTGGCGTCGTAGCCGCGTTCGGTGAACAGGCGCATCGCCTGTTCCTGAATCGTTCGCTGCGTGCGCGCCTTGTGGGTCTCGCGGAGCCCCGGCTTGCTGCCCATATGTTAGACGCTAACAACTGTTAGTGTCTAACACAAGTGAGAATCGGGAACAGGAGCGGCCGAGATCGCCTTCCGCGCCGCCTTTCTCATGCGTGCCTTCATGGGACGGCAGTGGAATGCGTCGATGCCATGGGCCGACCCGAACGCGGTCCACCGCTCGGTTTCGGTCCGCTGGCGGTGAAAGCCCGAGACATTGGCGACGGCAGCCTCGAGGTTGTCGTAGCGGATCCGGCCGGGCATCCCATCGAACACGGAGCAGGCACTCGTCGAGCAGCCGAAATTCGTCGGCAAACCGCGCTGGGATTCACCCGCGAAGTCAATAGTAGAAAATTTCAACTTATAAGTAGTTTTTGTCTACCTTCTTTGCGATACGATGGTGGTATGCGGAGCTACGACCAGTACTGTTCGATCGCCAAGGCGCTCGACGTTGTGGGAGACCGGTGGACGCTGCTGATCATTCGTGAGCTTCTGCTGCAGGGTTCGTGCCGCTTCACCGATCTGAAGAATGGGCTGCCCGGTGTCGCCGCCAACCTGTTGTCGACCCGGCTGCGGGAGCTCGAACAGGTCGAACTGATCAGCCGAGAGGATGCACCGCCGCCTGTAGCGACCACCCTCTATCGGCTCACCGAGACCGGACTGGCACTGGAGCCCGCGCTGAAGGCCTTGGGGCTCTGGGGTCTTCGCTATATGACGGATATGCGGCCCGAGGACGCCTTCCTGGCGCAATGGCTCGCCTACGCACCGGCGTGGTTTGTCGCCGACATCGATCCGGAGGAGCCGTCGGCGATCATTCAGCTCTGCTCGGGCGATACGCATGCCGTCGTCGAGGTCGGCGCGGGGCGGGTCGATTCGCGCATCGGTGAGGTCGCGGATCCCGACCTTGTCCTCGACGGACCACCGCCCGCGGTGCTCGGCGTGCTCACGGGCGTGATCGATATCGAGCAGGCCATGCAGCTCGGGCTGACCACCCGTGGCCGCCGCGACGTGCTCACCCGTCTCCGCCCCGTCGGGAGGGAACCGGGCCATCCGTGAATTGCCCGGCGCAGGCGTCGGTACAACAAGAAAGAACGGATATGACAAATACACAAATCCCGGCCCAGTACGCGACCGGCGTGTCCCGGATCAACATCGAGCGAGCCCTCGTCGCGGCGGGAAAGGACCTCGATCGGCTCGAGACCGCAGATCTCGCGCTACTCGAGGATTACCACGCCAGCGGACGTATCGCGACCCATCAGCTCGCGGAATTGCTCGACCTGACTCCCGCGACCAAGGTGCTCGATGCGGGCACCGGCATCGGTGGCACCGCCCGGTATCTCGCAGCCCGCTTCGGCTGCCGAGTCACCGGCGTCGATATGGTCGCGGAATACTGTGACACCGCGCGATGGCTCAATCGCCTCGTGGGCATGGATGATCGGATCACCATCCGCCAGGCCGACGTAACCGAACTTCCTTTCGCCGCTTCCGCTTTCGAGGTGGTAATCAGCCAGCACGTCCAGATGAACGTGGCCGACAAGGATCGGCTCTACCGCGAGGCACGCAGGGTGACCGCCGAGGGCGGCCGACTCGCCGTGTGGGACATCGTCGCCGGTGACGGCGGCGCGCTGGACTATCCGCTGCCCTGGGCGGAAGGGCCCGAGCACAGTCACCTGGCCACTCCGGAGGAGTTGCGTGCGGTAATCGAGTCGGCCGGCTTCGCCGTCGAGCACTGGGCGGACCTCACCGCGACAACAGTGACAACAATGCGCACCGTGCTGGCGATGCCGCCCAGTCCGCTCGGACTGCACGCATTTGTGCCCAACTTCCGCGCAAGAGCCGAGCACCTCACCGATGCACTGGCCGACGGACGCCTGCGGGCCGTTCAGGCTGTCGCCAGGGCGAAGTAACGAACACGATCCGCGCCCGAGCCGGGGCTGCCGACCGGACGAGAGAGTTCGGCAGTGTCTCGACGCCAGAAAGTTCCGATCGTGGGCAGTATCCTCCCCGCATGGGCCGCCTTCGCTCGATCCTGGGCAGCACTGTGTTCGCGATCGTCGTGCCCGGCACGGTCGCGGGTCTGCTGCCCTGGTTGATCACGGGCTGGCACAGTACGCACGCCCCCGCTGCGCTCCGTCTGGTCGGTGCGGCTCTGATCGTCCTGGGACTTCCGGTCCTGCTGGACGCCATCTACCGGTTCGCCGTGGAAGGATTGGGCACGCCAGCACCGATCGCACCGACCCGACATCTGGTCGTCGGCGGCCCGAACCGCTTCGTCCGCAACCCGATGTACCTCGCGGTCGTGGCGATCGTCTGCGGCCAGGCGCTGCTCCTGGGCCAGTGGTCACTGGCCTGGTACGGGCTCATTATCGCGGCGGGCCAAGCGCTGTTCGTTCGGTTCTATGAGGAACCCACCCTGCAGCGCGCATTCGGTGTCGAATACGAGCGGTACCGGGCGGCCGTACGCCCATGGGTACCTCGGCTTACACCGTGGCACCCGGATGAGGAGACGAGGTAGTCCGCTGGCCTGGCCGGGATTCCGGCGCGGGACCGGGTAGGTGTACCGCACCGAGTCCGGGCCGAAGCGGCGGTTTCGAAGTCGCCGGATGCAACAGGTTGCGCAGTCCAGATGTGGTTGGCAGATAGGTCGCACCGTCCCTCTCGCGAACTACGCCAGGGTGTCTCTTACGAAGGACTGCGGCGCTATCGTCCGGTTCAACGGCAGGATGGAGCCTGCGATGCTGACCTGATCGCTATCGGTCCAGGTTGTCTGCCCTGTCCCGCAGGTAACGCTGTTCGGGCAGGCTTGTGGTACGCCGGGCCGCTACTCGGTAGTTCGCTCGAGCTGCGGCGTATTCGCCTGCCTGCTCTTGTAGGTGGGCGCGGACGGCGTAGAGGCGGTGGTGACCGGTGATCCGGGGATCGCTGTCCAGTGTTTCCAGCAGTTCTAATCCGGCCTGAGGGCCGCGGGTCATCGCGACCGCGACAGCGTAATTGAGTGTGACCATGGGGTTCGGTGCGATCCGGCGGAGAATTCCGTACAGGATGCGAATCTGTTCCCAGTCGGTGTCCTCGGCTCGGGGCGCCTGGACGTGCAGCGCGGCGGTAGCTGCTTGAAGCTGGTACGGACCGAGCGGCGAGGAGGACATCGCATCGGTCACCAGCGCGACGCCTTCGTCGATCAGGGTGGCGTCCCACCGGTTCCGGTCTTGTTCGGCCAACGGCATGAGGGCCCCGCCTGGGCCGGTGCGGGCCGAACGGCGGGCGTCGGTCAGCAGCATCAGCGCCAGCAGCCCGGCGACTTCACCGTCGTCCGGCAAGGATCGGTGCAGCATGCGCGTGAGCCGGATCGCCTCTGCGGTGAGCTCACCGCGGTGCAGGTCGGGTCCGGAACTGGCGGTGTAGCCCTCGTTGAAGATCAGGTAGAGCACATGCAGGACCGCATCCAGCCGCTCAGCCCACTCCTGAGCACCCGGCATCGCGAACGACGCTCCGGTGGCCTTTATCCGCTGCTTGGCACGACTGATCCGCGGCCCCATGGTGGCCTCCGGCACGAGGAAAGCCCGCGCCACCTCGGCAGTGGTGAGTCCGCCGACCGCCCGCAACGTCAGCGCGACCTGCGAAGTAGGGGTCAACGCAGGGTGGCAGCACAGGAACAGCAGCGCGAGCGTGTCGTCCTGATCGCCGGAGTCTTCGTCGCCGGGCGGCGGCAGGAGGTCGGTGTCCGGCGTCTCCCGCATCGCTGCGGTGACCTCGCGGCGGCGGCGTGCCTGCTCGCTGCGTACCTGATCGACCAGTCGGCGGGCAGCGACGGTGACCAGCCAGGACCGCGGGCTCTCCGGGATGCCTTCAACGGGCCACTGGGTCGCCGCGGCGAGCAACGCCTCCTGGACCGCGTCCTCGCACTCCTCGAACCCGCCGTAGCGGCGCAGCAGCGTGCCGAGGACCTGCGGCGCCAGTTCACGCAGCAGGTCCTCGAGCCGTTCGGGCGTGCTCACATCTCCATCCCGGCCGAGTCCATCAGCGGTCGCACCTCCACGCCGCCGATCTCACCGCTCGATATCAGGGTGGCCAGTTCCACGGCGCGCTCCCGGCTTTCGCAGTCGACCAAGTACTGGCCGGCGACATGATCCGGGGTCAGCAGATACGGCCCCTCGGTCACCGTCACCACGCTGTCCCGAACCCGTACCACGGCGCTGATGGACGGATCGGCGAATACGTAACCGCTGATCAGTTCCCCTGTCTGCTCGGCTGCGGCCAGGAACTGCTCGTGGTCGAACTCTGCTCCCGGTAGGGCCGCGGCGCTCAGATAGAGATTCAGCAGGAACTTCACCGCGTGCTCAGCCGTCGGCAGTGCCCGCGAAGACCACCGGCCGCACCTCGATGCCGAGGCCCTCGACGCCGGCGTCCGGGATGAGCGCCGCCAGCTCGAAGGCACGCTTCTGGCTGTCGCACTCCACCAGGTAGTAGCCGCCGAGGTACTCCTTGCTTTCGAGGTAGGGCCCATCGGTCACAGCCGCGACGCCGCCCCGGACCCTGACCACCGCGCTCTGTGACGGGTCGGCCAGCGCGGTGGTGCTGATCATCTCCCCGGACTTCGTGATGGTTTCCATGAACGCGCCGTGGCCGCGCATCACCGCGTTGCGCTCCTCCTCCGTCAGCGCATCCCAGATCTGCGGGTTGCTGTGCATGATCAACAAGAACTTCACGTTGTCTCCTTCGATGGTCGGGCAGCGCCCCTCGGCGCCGTTCACCATCAAGTCGGAGCCGTTAGCGCATTCTTGCGGCAACGCACCGCAAAAATCTGCCGCCGACTCCGACTACCCCTCCGAAGAGCGCCCCACCTGGACGTTTCGAATTAACGGCGATCACCGGAGTATATGAATGAACCTGCCACGCATCGGCGTCAGCCTGCCGTACATCGACCCTTACGCCGGCCCCGACGCAGTCGTCATGGTGGCGCAGGCGACCGAACGGCTCGGATTCCACGCCGTGTCCGCCAGCGACCGGCTTCTGATCCCGACTGGAGAACACTGGAACAACGACGCCGGCCTGCCCGAGTCCCACGCCTGGGACTCACTGGAGATGCTGACCTGGGCGGCCGCGCACACCCGGCGGATCCGCGTGACCACCGACATCGTGAACTCGATCTTCCAGCCGCCCATCATCCTGGCCCGCAGGCTGGCCACGCTCGACCGGCTGTCCGGGGGGCGGCTGGACGTCGGTGTCGGCCAGGGCGGCGGCACGCGGGTGCCGCCGTTCTACATCCCCGAGGAGTTCACCGCCGCAGGCGTGCCGGTCGGCCGCAGAGGAGCCGGATTCGTCGAGCACATCGCCGCGATGCGGGCCTGCTGGGCCCCCGACCCCGTCGAGTTCCGTGGTGAGCACTACCAGATCCCGCCGTCCATGGTCGGCCCGAAACCATCCGGAAACACCATCCCCCTGTTCATCGGCGCGATCACCCGCCAGACCATCGAACGGGCAGCCCGTATCGGAGACGGCTATATCACCACCGCTGTCGACTGGGACGACACCCATACACACGTCAGCTGGTACCGAGCCGCCGGCGGCACTGGCACCGTCGTGGTGAACGTGATCCCGGCCCGTCATCAACTCTCTCCCAATGCCTTCACCGACGCCGTGCTCAACGAACTCGACCAGGCCGCGGCCGTCGGCGCTGATGAGATGCACATCGCGCTCCATCTCCTGTCCTCCGCCCCAGAGCAGCAGGTTGAACTGTTGGAAGCGCTTGCGGCCGAACTCGACCTGCCAACGTTCCCCCGGTGACAGACTCGACCTCATGTCCCATGGACGGCAGAATCGCATCGCTGGATCGGCTGGTTGCCTGAACTACATCCTGTCCGCCGACCTGGCCTCAGCCACATGACATCTCAACCATCGGCATGCCGATGTGTGTGCGTATTCCAGGGCGGACTTCAGCATCGGGCGGCTGCCGTGGTCGTAACCGGATGGTCGGGCCGGTACGACCATCCGGACCAGCCGAGCCCAGGTAGCGCTGTTGCGGCGGCCCGGCCGATACCGCAGGGGGAGGAGTGTCGGTACCACGGTGTGATGTCCGGGAGCGGTTGGTGGGCATACGTTTCCGGCATGCGAGTGGTGATAGTTGCGATGCTGGTTCTGATGTGCGGTGGGATCGGCGGCGGAATGGCCGAAGCGCAGCCTCCGCAAGCGGATCCGGGGCAGGAACAGGTGGCGTTCAACAGCGACGGGGTGACGCTGTACGGCACGGTCTATCGTCCCGCAGGTGCCGGGCAGCATCCGGGGATTGTGCTCGTCGGCGGATCGGGGCCGGGGCCGCGGGCGGAATACCGGCCAGAGGCAGAAGCCTTCGCGCGGGCGGGCATCACCACGCTGGTCGTGGACAAGCGGACGGCCGGATACTCCACTCTCCGCCGGGATTTCGGAGTGCTGGCCGACGATGCGCTCGCCGGGGTGCGGCTGCTGCGGAACCGACCCGACGTAGCTGCCGAGCATGTCGGGTTGTGGGGGTTCAGTGAGGGCGGCTGGGTGGCGATGCTCGCGGCGTCGCGGTCTACGACGGTGGGATTCGTGGTCACCATCGGCGGCTCCGGCCTGACACCCTTGCGCACCCAAACCTGGCTTCTCGCGAATCTGCTACGGCACAAGGGTATTTCGGGAGGCCTGTCGGATGCGGTGAGCGGACCGGGCGCGGCCGTGGTCGACGGAGCCGGGGTGTTCCCGGAGGCGGACTACGACCCGCTGCCGGCGCTGCGGCAGGTGCGTGTGCCGGTACTGGCCCTGTGGGGTGACCACGATGTGAAGGTCCCGGGCGCCGAGAGTGCCACGATCTTTCAGCGGGAACTCGCGACCGCAGGGAATCATTCGGTCACAACGCGTTTCGTGCCGAATGCCGGGCACAATGGGCATCGGACCACTGACGGCTTCGACACGGTCGGAGGAGAGCTGTTCCAGGACAAGCCACTGGGCGAACTCGGCCCCGGCTATGCCGACGTGATCACCGACTGGATCCATTCGGTCGCCGCAGATCAGGCGCCGCCCAGCGGGGCCGCGGCGGCCCCGGCCCAGACCATGAGCAGCCGCGCACCGGGCGACCACCCCAGTCTCGAGTACGCGGCGCTGGCCGCGCTGCTCCTCGGCTTTGCCGTCTATCCGCTGTCGGCTATCGGGCGGATGGTGCTGCGGCGCAAGCTATCCGGGAGTGCGCGGGAAGTTCGATGGGCGGCCCGGGCGGTGTCGGTCACCGGGCTACTGGCGGCGCTGGGCGGCGTGGTCTATGTGGTGGGGATATTGGCGGTGGGTGGTCGAATGCCGCTGACGTCATTCGCGGCCGGGCAGCCGCTGCCTTGGCTGCTGGTGCGCGGGCTGACCTTGGCGGTGCCCGTGGCGGCAGTCGTCCTGGGACTATCGGGGTGGCGGGCGCGAGGCCGGATGGACGCACTGCTGCGCTGGCAGACGATTGTGCTGCTCGCGGCGGCGGCGGCCTTTGTGCCGTGGGCGCTGCACTGGCAGTTGCTCCCCCGATGAGCCGGTTTCTGTCGGTCCATGCGAATGCACTCTCTGCCGCCGGGCGGGCGATCTGAGCAGTGAGATCCACTGCGGTGCAGATTGTCTGCGGTGGAGGATCTGCCACGCATAGAAGCGCGGAAGGACACGTCTGGGGTACCGGCTGCCCATAACGAGCACCTCGTCCGGCTCCAGCCCTAGCCGCGCGGTCATCTCCGCAGCAGACAACGAGGTGCTCCTCACCGAGAAATAGCAGTACTGGCCATCTTCACGGCGAAGATCCCACCAGACACGCGACAGGCCGACGACTCAACTATCTGTCGGCGGACGCATCAATCCATTCGACGATGGTGGCGAAATCATTGCGCTGCAGTCCCATCCGAGGGTCAACGCGATGCAAAAGGGCTCGACCACCGTGATGCGCTGACACCCATTCCCGGTCGCCGTCACCGATCTCGTCGTCGATCCAGATGAATGATCGTCCCGCCGCCCATTCGATCAATGTTCGGGTCTTCCAATGCAGCCCGAACCATTCGTCGATGCGATCGTCCGGTCGCTCAGGCCAGTCCACCACCGCCAGCGTCGGCAAGCCCAGCGCTGGACCGACCGAATGGTTGGCCTCGTGCATCCAGGTCGTTGCCCACACCAACTCGCAGGCAAGGGTCGACAGCAGCGGCCCGAGTCCGGGATCGAGATGCGCCAGAAGCGGATTGGCTCCATCCTGCCACGCGGGAAGGGGCGATGAATCCGACTCATGCCCAGATGCCCCGCCGAACGGGATCAACGGTCCATCGACGTCGAGGAACAGCAGAGGACGATGCAGCCTATCCATCACCATCGCAGGCTAGACCCAGGACTTGGCCGACGAACCATCCAGCCTCGGGCGAATTTCCACACCGGCCAGAAATACTGAGACCCGATGAAGGATCGTGTCTCGATCAATCTGGCCAATCCACAAGGTCAATGGATCTGGCACTGGCCAGATTCATTGAGACAGGACAGCTCGAGTCGGATTCGTGTAGGGCGCGGTTCCCTGGCGTCATGTCCTGTGGCAGTAGATCTTCCTTATTGTCAGTCGATCTTGCTCGTTCCCGTGTCTCTGTCAGTACAGTTTGCTCAACTGCCTGGTTCGAAGGTGTGGCAGGCGAACTCGCCGGGGTCTGGTCCTGCCTGGGCAAGCAATTCACCTGTTGTCGACCAGATGCCCGAACGTCCGGAGGTCCGTGCGAACCCACCGCCAGTCGAGCCGGCGAACGCTGCGGTGGCTGCCCACACGCCGTGCTCGGTCGCCACGTTGCGGGCGCGCTCGCCGAGGAGTGCCGCCTCCTCCGCGCTGTGCACCACACCGGCCACATAGCCGTGGATATCGAGCGCGGCAGTCCGCCGCGCGTGCTCGGCGATCCCGGTGTCTCGGCAGATGGCAAGGCCCAAACGCCAACCGTCGACTTCCAGTGCTGTCGGCTCGCCGGAACGGAAACGGTCGGACTCGCTGCCGTGCAGGTGCACCTTCCGGTAGACGACCGACGCTCCGCGGTGATCGACGGCGAGAATACCGATCGACGGTCCCGGCGTCGGTGCCCCGACCAACGCGATCGTTCCGGTGTCCGCGCACGCGGCAACGATGGGAGCCAGCCGAGTATCTTGCGGCGCAACAATGTCGGCATCCAACTCGAAGCCGGTCAGCGACATCTGCGGGAATACCACCACCCGTGCCCGCGCGGCCCGGATCAGCTCGACATGCGCCTGCACGTTGGCGGCTACCGCATGCGATACGCACCGAGGTTGCGCAACAGCGATCCGCAAGGCTTTCCGCACCGACCCCTCATTTCTCTTCTGCGACAGTGAATCTTGCTCGTTCCGCCAGTTCTGCCACTACGGTTTGCTCGTTGTCTTGATCGTATCGCGCGGGATGGTGGCCGGTGGCCGATGCAGCTGTCGAATGGGGGCAGGCCCCTGGTCGAGGTGGACTTCGTCGATGCGGTCGGCGCCCAGCAGCGGCTGACGCTGTCCTCGTGCACAGCAGTGCGGTTCGAGGATGTGCGGCCGGTGCGCCGGTTCCGCCATCGATCCTCAACACACGCGGATTCGAGCAAGATCTAATGGCAAATCGGCTCGTCCCAAGGCATCTCGGCAGTTCTGATCAGCGTCGTATTGCCAGTCAAGATTCCTCACCGCAGGTCAGAGGCACCCCGACGAGGACGAATCACTGACACAGGACACGTCAGGAAGTCCGGAACGCCCGGCGGTATGCGCCCGGGGTTGTGCCGACCTGAGCGCGAAAGCGGCGACGGAGGTTGACCGCCGAGGTGAGGCCGACGCGGGCCGCGATGGCTTCGACCGGTAGGTCCGTCTGTTCCAGTAGGGTGCGTGCCTCGGCGACCCGGCGCGACAACAACCATGCGCCCGGGCTCGTGCCGAGGTGATCGGTGAAGCGTCGGGCCAGTGTGCGGGGCGAGACGTTGGCGTGTGCGGCCAGATCACGCACCGACAGCGGTGACCCCAAGCGTGTTTCGGCCCAGTCGAGGAGCCCGTCCAGTGCGTTCGTGGGCGCTGCGGGCGGGGCGTATTGTCGCTGGCCGCCGTCGCGGTGCAGCGGCATCACCATGTGTCGCGCGAGGAGAGCGGCGTGCGCGGCCCCGTGGTCCTTTCGGACCAGGTGCAGGCACAGGTCGATACCCGCGCCCGCTCCGGCGCTGGTAGCGACATCGCCGTGGTCGACGTAGAGCATGTCCGGCTGCACACGGATCCGGGGGAACTCCTGCTGCAGCTGCGTCGCGCGAGCCCAGTGTGTGGTAGCCGAGCGGCCGTCCAGCAGCCCGGTGCGCGCCAGCGCGAAAACTCCGGAGCAGATCGTGACCAGCCGCGCCCCACGGGCATGTGCCCGCAGCAGTGCGTGACGCACGGGCGGCGACAGCGGCGCCTGCACCGGCGCCCAGCCGGGTATGAGCACGGTGTCCGCGGATGCGAGTACCGAAAGGTCATGTGCGACCGAGATCGCGTATCCGGCTGTCGTCGGCACCGGGCCGGGTTCTTCCGTGCACACCTCGAACTCGTAGTGCTGCGGCAGCTCGGCCCGCTCGGTGCCGAATACCTCGACGGCGCAGCCGAGTTCGAACGTTGACTGCACCGGCCGCACCAGGGCCACCACGCGATGCATGGCAGAAATGTACCCCTTGATGTCGTATCGGACACTTTCCGACGCCGGTCGCGAACGGCACCGTTGCAGGCATGCACCCCGAGATCCTTGCCCAGGAGGGCTACACCTCTGTTTCCGTCGATGAATCCCCGGTCCGCGACCTCTTCCCAGGGATCCGCGTCCGCCCGCTGTGGACCGGGCCCTCCGGTGCGCACGCCAACATGCTGGAGATGGATCCGGGCACCTCGTGGCCGCGCCGCGACGTCCACGACCCCGGCCCGGAGGAGGTTTACGTGGTCGCGGGCACGTTCAATGACGGCGCCCGCGACTACCCGCCCGGAACCTTTCTGCACGCCCCGGCCGGGTCCTGGCATGTTCCGGCAACCACAACCGGCTGCACCCTGTTCGTGTTCTACCCGGAAGGCTAGAACACGACAATGCCCCACGCCCCTGGGCTCGATGAGGATCCCGCCCCCAACTGCCCCGTCCAATTACCTTGCTGCGCTACCCACTCCGACTGCTCGCCGAGCGTAGTCATTTGGCTGTCGAATCGGCCTGGGCGACCACCCTTCGACTACGTTCGACAGATCTCGGACCCAGGGCTCGATATGGCAGGAGGTATCTGGATGCGGCACTGTCGAACGTTGGCGAGCAGGTCGAGCAATTTTCGCCGCGAGATCATTTGCGCTGCAACGGTTGTCGTGGTTCTCGGGTGATCCGCCTGGCATCATCGTGATCGCGCGCACCTGTGTTCGGTCAGGTGCTTCCGATCAGGTGGGCAGGTCGCGAATCAGCACGTCGAATGTGGGGGCGTCGGGCCAGCTCGGTTTTAGGGTGCCGACCCGATGCCAGCCCCACTTGCGATAGGTGGTGTACGCGCGGGAGTTGTCGGGGCGGACGAGAAGCGTTGCGCGGGGTTCGGGTCGGGCGTCGAGGAGTTCGTTGTGGAGCGCATGGGCTATGCCGCGGCCGGTGAGCTCGGATCGGACCATGATTTCGCTGAGGGCAAATGTGCGGGAACCATTCTCGGCGGTGAACTCGGCTGCGTTTTCCTCGTCCAACTCGAGCCCGCCCCACCACGCGGTGTTCTCGGGCAGTGGCCAGCCCCATGCCTGACCGCACGTGTGCCCGTCGAGTTCTGCGATCACCA
The DNA here is from genome assembly GCF_040614395.1 of Nocardia sp. NPDC005998. Taxonomy (NCBI): domain Bacteria; kingdom Bacillati; phylum Actinomycetota; class Actinomycetes; order Mycobacteriales; family Nocardiaceae; genus Nocardia; species Nocardia sp. NPDC005998. Next base: position 103,658 of record NZ_JBEXUI010000008.1, read on the forward strand.
ACTCGAATCCGGCGGCGCGGCTGGGGCTGGTGTATGCGTCGAAGCGGTGCATAAACGCGTCCGGCGATTCGAACTTCTCGCCGGTGTCGATCGCCCGAATGTAGGAACCGCGGAAGATGTCTTCGACCTCTGTGCGCCGATCGCGGGCCTGTGCGGCCGTCAGGTGGTGGAACACCAGGTTTTCGAGCCCTGTCGCGTTTTGGCCCGGATTCATGCGGTGATGACCTTTCTCGCCAGAACGTCGAATCGTTGTCGGAATTCGTCGGAATACCCCTCGACCGCATCACAAACTGGTGCAAGGAGTTTGAGTGTGCGGGTCGAAGAGATCTCTCGCTCGAGGTCGGTGAGGACCGAAACCCCTTGGGCGGTAGCGGCTTCGATGTCTCCTACATTCGCCAGGGCGGCGGCCCAGCCTGCTCGGTAATTCGCCGCGTTGCGGGCACCTGCCTGCTCGAGCGCGAGTCCCGCAGACAGGGTTGCCGCCTTTTCCAGATCTCCGAGGTCGCCGACACCGCGGGCTTCGTGGGATCGGATCTCGGTAGTCGTGACGAACCGAAGCCATCGTGGGCACTCGTCCGGCGACTCGTGCTCGAGCGCGAAATCGAGTTCACGCCAAGCAGTGGCAACAGCTCTGCCGAATCGGGCACGGTCGCCGAGCACGCCGTATGCTTGTGCTTCGCGGATCGCCATCAGCGCGTGGATGCGGCTCGGTGGGCGACCGCGGCTCAGGTCTTGCGCACGTCCGATAAGTCCGAGTGCGCGGTACGGGTTTCCTCGACCGGTGCGCGACAGGGTGATCGCCTGATGCGCGGCGTTCAGGCATATGTGGACGGTCAGTCCGTCGTCGCCAGCCTGGTTGGCCAATGCGAACCCGTCGGCATAGCAGCGACGCGCAAGAAGGTGCATCTCCGCGTCGAAAGCCAACCAACCCGCGATTGTTGCGAGTTCGCCCGCTGCGCGCATGAACGCCGTGCCTGCTTGCTCGTCGAAGGCGCATGTTTCCAGAGCGGCTTTCGCCCATTCCAGTTCGTCTACGGCTGTCTGCACCAGCGCTGCACCGCCTACTGTCTGCTCGCGCCGGGCGAAGTCCTCAACATTCGCCGCGAGGCGATTGGCCTCGGCGATTCCGAGGCGGCTCGGCTTCGGTGCGGAGTCCAGGGCAGGCAGCGCAATTGCCGTCCCGAGCATGACTCCGAACTCTCGCCGTTTCACTTCGTCGCCCTCGACTTCCCATGGCATGTATCGCGCAGTCATTGCCAGGTTATCGTCGGCTACCGCCGCCCGAAACCGTTGCGCCTGCTGATCATTGAGACGCGCAAGCTGTGAGTCCAGATCCTGTGCAGACTTCCCGCGAACCGGGCGGTCTGCCGTAGTCTTTTCCCACTTCCTGATTGTCGGCGGCTCGTAGCCAACCTTCGCGGCGAAGTCGTCCTGCGTCATACGCAGAGCTGCTATGCGAAGGGCTTTCACCTCCACACCTGTCCATTTGCTGACGATCATCGCCACCCCTGTTCGCGCCAACAACGCTCGGTATCAGAAGCGTATTACTTGTGTGCGGTTCTGTGCCTGGGATCGAACTAGCTGGTCGGCGACGCTTTATGGACATTCGGTACAGGGTGTTGGTTCGTAGCCCTCGCCCGCTGATCCGTTCGCGGCGGGTGGTGTCGGATGCATCGACCGCATCTGAAAGGGGAGGAACAGTGACGAATTCGCAACTGCCGCAGCGAGATCCGTTTGTCGGGCCGCCAGCCGCGTATGAGGGCATTGCGCCCGATGTGGTCGAGCGGTTCGCGGATGCCGTTCGGGAATGGGCTGGCCGATCTCTACTCGCAGAGTCGTCTCGGTGCTGGGGAGTCGATACGAACCGCGAGGGGGAGTGATGCACCGAGATAGGTTGCGTACCACGCAAACCCGGGATGGTCGCAAGGTTGCGGTGTGGCGATTGGTGGGGTGTGCGGCGCGGATCCTGCGCGTGCAGTTCACGTCCGAGTCGTTCACCGCTTATTGCTTGCCGTCGCGCGCGCAGTTCACGGCGGTGCAACCCGGAACGGTGATGTTCGACCCGTATCCCGATCTGGCTGCCGCTCGGGAGTTGCTCCCGAAACATGCGGACCTGTGGGACGCGCTTCGAGACGACTACTGGGCCGCGCTGGTGGATTTGCAGGATCTGCCTAACCCATTGGAGGCGTAAGCCGGATGTTCGAGGTAGCTCCGTTCCCGGCGAATGAGATCGCTCCGTCCGTGGGCGCATTGCTCGCGGCATTCCACGAGGACACACACCACAAGCTGGACCTCGCCCCTGTCGATAGCGTTCCGATCTATCAGCGTGTGTCCGACGGCTGGCTGAGCCCGGTCGGCGAAGGCGGTTGGATTTCGGACTCCGATGCAGATCTGGACAGAGCCGACGCGATAGCGATCACGCCGATCAGTGTTCGCGATACGGAGAACTCCTGAGCGTGCGACATCTGGCATCTCGAACACACTGGCGGACAAGCGGATTCGACCTTCCGCAGGGTGCAGCCCGCGACGACGCAGATCTCGACCGCTTCGGGCACACCGACGCTCGATTACGGCGCGTCGACTGTCCACCCAGACGAGCATCCGGTCTGAAACTCCCCACACGCTTCGAGCGATTCAGTCCTCCGGCAATCCGGCGAGCTGTTTGACATAGCGGTGGGCAGGAACGGGGACCGGGCCGTCGGGGCCGGGGGCTTGATGGGTGAACCGGCCCCCATCGGTCCAGCCGTTGCGGGTGTAGAAGGCGCGGGCACGGGCATTGCCCGGGACTACGGCCAGCCAGGCCTGCGCATGGCCGCTGCCGGATATGCGCTGTTCGGCGGCCGCGAGTAGGGCCGGTGCGGTGCCGGTGCCGCGGTGGCGGCGGGAAAGGTAGACCTGGTCGATTTCGTCGTCGAGGACCATGATGAAACCGGCCACCTCGTTATCGATGATCGCGACGGTGGTATCGGCGATCCGTTGGGTGGCCCGCGGTGCGAACGACTCCTGCGGGCGGACGGCGATGAGTTCGTTGGGGACATTGCCCAGGTGGGCGTCGCGCCAGCCCTCGTACCAGATCGCCGCGATGGCTTCGGCATCGTCGGGGCGGGCCGGGCGCAGGTGCGGGGAATCGGTCATCTGGGCAATGTAGCGCGGTGGGCCTTGACATGAACCGGGGTTGAGGTTGAAGGCTGGGGGGATGAATCGACCTCCTGAGTTCTGGGATTCCGTTTATGAGGATGGATCCGCGCCATGGGTGATCGGGGAGCCGCAGCCCGCGGTGCTCGAGTTGATCGAGCAGGGGTGGATTCGGGGTGCGGTGCTCGATGTCGGGTGCGGGGCCGGTGAGCACACCATCAGGCTGACCGAGCTCGGCCATGACGTGCTCGGGGTCGATCATTCGTCGAGTGCGATCGCGTATGCCATGGCCAATGCGCGCGAGCACGGGGTGCTCGCGCGGTTCGAGGTGGCCGATGCGCTGAAACTGGGGGATGAGCCCCGCTACGACACCATTCTCGACAGCGCGTTGTTCCATGTCTTCGCCTTCGACAATGGCGATCCGACCGAATACGTCCGTAGTCTGCACCGGGTCCTGAAGCCCGGTGGGCTGCTCCATATCCTCGCGCTCTCCGATGCCGAACCGGGCTTCGGCCCGCGCATCAGCCGCACCGCGATCGCCGAAGCCTTCGGTGCAGGATGGGAATTGGAGGAACTGAAGCCCGCCCGATATCGCGGACGCGTCAGCGCGGCGGTCGTCGAGGCTGCGGAACTCGGCCTGACGCCGGGCAGCATTGTCGATGAGGCGGCCTGGTTGGCCCGAGTGCGCCGCCGCGATATTTCCTACAGCGTGTCTTCCAACCGAATCATTTGATGACACCACCCTTCTCGGGTGTTCGAACCCATCGCCACAACCATGGTGTGGGTGTCGGTTTCCGCATCATCCGAGACGGTTTCACCCACACCGGAGTGTGGGCCAACGCCGTCTCGTTGGCGGACGTTGATGACCGGGGCTCGTGCTCCGGGCTCCCGGACCTGGGCTAGATGATGTGTCTCGCTCTGGGCGGCGAGATTGATCGCGGCGTTGTGATCACGATCCGGGCGGTGGCCGCAGTCGCAGGTGAACATCCGATCTGCCAGCGTCAGTGCGCGATTCGCATTCCCGCAACGAGAACACGTGTGACTGGACGGGAACCAGCGATCGGCCAGCAGCCCTGTCCGCCGCGCCAGCGCTGTTTGTAGCCCACCCGGCGGCCGAACTCGCCCCATCTGGCATCGCTCATCGCATGGGCCAGATGCCTATTGGCCAGCATTCCGGCGGTATTGAGGTCTTCGAGGACCAGCCGGTCGTGGGTATTGACCAACCGAGTGGAGACCTCGTGCAGAAAATGCCGCCGCCGGGTGGCGACGTGCGCGTGGTGCCGTGCTGATCGCGCTGCAGCCCGGCTCCAGTTGTTGGACCCCTTACGTTTTCGCGTGACGGCTTTGGCCAGGCGACGCTGCCGCCGCAGCCCCGCCACGAGCGCCCGCGGGGCGTCGGTGGTCCGGTGGAGTTCACGGCCGTCACTGGTGGCGGCGACTGGGCAGCAAACTCGCGGCCCCGATTTGGGGCGCGATCGCCCGTCGCTATGTCGATGTGTTGGACGGTTCCGCCGGCGCCGATCGGCAGCATGATGAAATTTCAACTCCTCGTTGAAATCTTCAACAATGGAGAGTAATTTCGCTGCCACACAAGAGAACGGAGGTCCGCAATGCCGCGAACCCATGCCCTGCCCCTCGGTCTGCTGGCGGCCCTGGTCGGCTGTCTCGTCGCCTGCGGCAGTGAATCCGATGGCGCCGGTGGCACATCCGTCGCATCGAGCGCACCCATTCCCGACACGACCGCGATCATCGCGTCGGTGACCAAGGACGCGCAGCTGAACGCAGCGCTCCCGGCCTCGATCACCCAGGCCGGTGCGCTGCACCTGGCGTCGTACATCCAGTCCGCGCCCAACAACTTCTACGCCGCGGACGGTAAGACCCCCATCGGGTACGAGGTCGATCTGTCCAAGGCCATTGCCGCGAAACTCGGTGTGGGCGTGGAGCATCAGGACATGGCGTTCGGTTCGCTCATCACGAGCCTGCAGTCCGGCCGCATCGACGCGACCATGGCGGCGATGAGCGACACCAAGGTGCGCCAGCAGCAGATCGACTTTGTCGACTACTTCACCTCGGGCATCGCGATCATGATCCGCAAGGGCAACCCCGACTCGGTCAGCGGGCCGGATACGTTGTGCGGCAAGGTGGTAGCGGTGGTGCAGGGCACCAGCCAGCAGAAGTTCGTCACCGAGCAGAGCGGCAAATGCGCCCAGGCAGGCAAGTCCGCCATCACCATCACCGAGACCGAGAGTGACAACCAGAACCAGACCCAGTTGCGCACCGGCCGCGTCCAGGCGATCGTGAATGATCTGCCGACCGCCGTCTATGTCTCGCGCACCGCTGGTGACGGCAAGTTCTTCGAGGTCGTACCGGGTGAGCCGATCGACGGCGGCCCCTTCGGAATCGGTGTCACCAAACAGAATCGGGCACTTGCCGAAACGCTGCGGAGCGCCGTCAACGGACTGATCGCCGATGGCACCTACGGCAAGATCCTGCGGGCGTGGGGCGTCGAGAAGGGTGCGGTCAAGGAGGCCGTCATCAATGGCGGAAACTGAGCTGCCGATCGTTCGGCTGCGGCACTGGGGGCGCTGGATCGCGGGCGCGATCATTCCAGTCCTGCTGGTGCTGCTGGGCATTGCGCTCGGTAATGCCGAGATCGAATGGCCCCGGGTACCGGACTTCCTCTGGTATCAGGTGATGCTTACCGGTCTGGTCAATACCATTGTGCTGGCGGTGTTTTCGCAGGGCGTGGCGATCGTGCTCGGTATTGTCGTCGCCCTACTGCGGCGCAGCGCCAATCCGGTGGCCCGCTGGTTCGCGGGCGGCTACGTCTGGCTGTTCCGCGGTCTGCCGGTGCTGTTGCAGATCCTGCTCTGGTACAACCTGGCGCTGGTGTTCCCGGTGATCGAGATCCCGTTCTTGCTGCACGCCCAGACCAATACTGTGATCAGCGCGTTCACCGCGGCCTTCTTGGGTTTGGCGCTCAATGAGAGCGCGTATATGGCCGAAATCGTGCGCGCCGGGCTGAACAGCGTCGACAGTGGCCAGACCGAGGCCGCGAAGGCGATTGGCATGACCCCGGCGACGACCCTGCGCCGGATCGTATTGCCGCAGGCCATGCGGGTGATTATCCCACCCACCGGCAACGACTTCGTCAATATGCTCAAAGGCACCTCGATGGCCTCGGTGATCGGCGTGACCGAGCTGATCCACGCGGCCAACAACATCTCCTCCAGCAACCTGCTCGTCATGGAGACCTTGCTGGCGGCGGCGGTGTGGTACATGGTCGTGGTCACCATCGCCGGGGTGGGCCAGCATCAGCTCGAGCGCGCCTTCGGCGCAGACCGATCGGGGGTCATGGCACGCGCCGCCAAGGCGCTGCGCGGCTCCCCGCTGAAGCGGAGGGCTCATGTCTGACCCGCTGTTGCGCGCGGTGAACGTGCGAAAGAGCTACGGCCACAACGAAATTCTGAGCGGAATCGACCTGGAGGTGCACAAGGGGCAGGTGGTCTGCCTGCTCGGACCCTCCGGCGCGGGCAAGAGCACCTTCCTGCGGTGTATCAACCACTTGGAAACGATTGACGGCGGCCGGATCTGGGTCGATGGTGAGCCGATCGGCTTCCGGCTGCACGACGGCAAACTGCACGAGCTTCGTGAGCGCGAGGTCGCCCGGCAGCGCCGCGATATCGGCATGGTCTTTCAGCGCTTCAATCTGTTCGCCCACCGCACGGCGCTCCAGAATGTGATCGAGGGGCCGGTCCGGGTGCTGGGCGCCGACCCCGTGACCGCCCTGCGGCAGGGCTTGGAGCTGCTCGAGCGAGTCGGTCTGGGCCATCGCGCCGATGCCTACCCGGCGCAGCTCTCGGGCGGGCAGCAGCAACGGGTGGCGATCGCGCGGGCGCTGGCCATGCGGCCCAAGCTGATGCTGTTCGACGAGCCGACTTCGGCGCTGGACCCCGAATTGGTGGGCGAGGTGCTGGAAGTGATGAAAACGCTGGCGGAAGAGGGGATGACAATGGTCGTCGTGACGCATGAGATGAGCTTCGCCGCCGAGGCCGCGGACGAGGTAGTGTTCCTCGCCGACGGTGTGGTGCTGGAGACGGGGCCGCCCGCGCAGGTGTTGCGCGCGCCGAAACACGAACGCACGCAACAGTTTCTCGCCAGGATCCTGCAGTGAGCCCGGCCACGCGGATCTCGCCGCGCTATCTGCTGCAGTTCGGCGAGCCCGCGGGGTACCTCGACTTCGCACGCTTCGGCCCGCCCTCGCATGCGGTGCTCGAAACCACGGCGAGCCTGCTGCACGAGTCCACCACGGCCGGTCCGGATACAGTGGATCAGCTACTGCGGCAAGAGATTCGGGCCCGGGCGGCGGTGGCGCGGCTGTGCGGGTCGGACACCGATCACACCGTGCTGCTGCCGAGCACCAGCCTCGGATTGTTCCAGGCGGCCTTCAATTTCGGTGGCGAGGTGCTGGTCTCGGCGTCGGAGTTTCCGGCCAACACCTATCCGTGGGCGCGTGCCGAGCAGGTCGGCCGCCGAGTGGTGCGGCGATTGTCCGGCGGGTACGCGACACCGGAGCGGATCGCGGCCGGACTCACCGATGACATCACCACGGTGACCGTGAGCGCCGTCGACTTTCGCACCGGCTATCGCGCCGATCTGGCCGCGCTGCGCGAGGTGGTCGGCGACCGGCTCCTGGTGGTGGACGGCATTCAGGGATTCGGTGTCACCGAGGAGCCCTGGCAGGTCGCGGACATTCTGGTGGTGGGCGGCCAGAAGTGGCTGCGCGCGGGGTGGGGGACCGGGTTCGCGGTGCTCTCGGACCGTGCCCTGGAGCGGATGGATCCGGTGTTGTCGGGCTGGTCCGGCGCGCGTGATCCTGGCCTGTTCGACGATGAGATTCACGCGCCCGACGCGACAGCGAGCGCGTGGTCGCTGACCCATCTGAGCCCGATCACGGCCGGCGGGTTCGCCGCGGCGCTGGAGTTGGTCGAAGAGGCCGGGCCCGGCGTGATCGCGGCCCGGATCGCGGAGCGGATCGGCGGATTCTCCGATGTGCTGGCAGGTTTGGATGCCGAGATCGTGTCTGCGGTGGACCGGCGCGCGGGCATTCTGGCGTTCACGATGCCCGGTCACTCCGCCGAGTCGGTAGGTGCGGCGCTGACCGCGGCGGGCATCTCCGCGACGGTCCGACCCGAGCACGTGCGGTTGTCCCCGCACGCATCGACCCCGTCCGCCGCGGCGGATCTGCTGCGCTCAGCGCTCGAGACACTGCGCCGCCCACGGACCGCGTCGCGACTGCCCGCCGCCGCGGTGGCCACCCACGATGTGCTGACCGCGCTGATTCCGGCGGTGCCCAGTCTGGCCGCCATGCTCGGGCCCGGTAATGAAGTGCTGCTGCATGATCTGAGCAAGCTGCCGGATTCGATCATCGCGATCGCGGGTGAGGTCACCGGCCGCAGTACCGGCGGCCCGATCACCGACCTGCTGCTCTCGCTGGTCCGCCGCAATACGACTCAGGATCTGACGAACTACCGCACGCATGGCCCGGACGGCCGCCCGATCCGCTCATCGACCCTGTTTCTGCACGATGCGGACGGCGTCGCGATCGGTTGTCTGTGTATCAATAGCCTGGACACATCGGCCCGCGCCGACGGCGACGGCCAGCCGGTGGAGTCCTTTGTGGCCGATGTCGACAGCCTGCAGCGCTTCCTGGTCGATCGTGCCATCGGTAAGGTCGGCATCCCGGTGGATCTGATGAAGAAGACCCATAAGGCGTCGGTCGTGCGCGAACTGGACGAGGCCGGTTTCTTCCTCATCAAGGACGCCGTCGATCACCTGGCCGGCCGCCTCGATGTCACCCGCTACACGATCTACAACTACCTCAATGAGATTCGGGCCTGACCCCGCGCCAACCAGGAGGAGACATCACTGTGGACGCGGAAGCACTGATCACCGGCGACCAGTCCGTGTCCGCGAACAGCGACAGGTTCAGGCGGACTCGGCGAACTCTCGCGGACGGGCGCACGACGGATCGGCTGACCCATGAACACGGGCAATGGGACAGGCGCCACGCTGCCAGACCCGGCAGATTCCTAGCGCTGTGCAAACACCGGGCCTGGTGGACTGTGCATCGGGTCGCGGCACTGCCGCCGTGATCCGATCGCCAATGGAAAGGGTCACTCGTAATGACATTCACCCGTACCGGAATCATGCGAACCGCCGTTGCGCTCGGCGGTCTGCTGGCGGCGGGGGCGCTACTGGTTCCCGCGACGGCTTCGGCGCAGCCGGGTGTCGGCGGCGGACTGATCGACACGACATGCACCTTCGCCCAGGTGGACGCGGCCATTCACGCCGAGGCACCCAAGCTGGCCGAACGCCTGGACAGCCATCCCGATCGCAAGGCGAAGTTGCAAGAGTTCCTTGCGCTGCCGGTCGACCAGCGCAAGCAGCGCGCTCAGCAGTGGCTCGACAACCACCCGGATGCGCAGACCAAGATCGAGGAGAAGCGCAACTCGCCCGAGGGCCAGCAGAAGATCGATAAGCTGCGCGAACTCGCGAACAGCTGCCACAACTACTGACCCGAGTGCGGGCGGCGCTGCCCGGCGCCGCCCGCCCGGTCAGTTCGGCAGGGTGACGGTGACCATCAGCCCGCCCTCGGGTCGTGCGGCCGCCCGGACATCGCCGCCGTGCGCATGCACGACCGATCGCACGATCGACAGTCCGAGTCCGGCACCGCGAATGTTCGGCGTATGGCCGGATTCGGCGATCCGATCGCCGGTGGCCAGTCGACGGAAGGGTTCGAAGAGTCCGTCGACCTCGAAGGCCGGTACCACCGGGCCGGAATTCTCTACCACCAGTTGGCCTTTCCCCTCTAGGCTCACCGATCTGATTGCAACCCAACTATTTTCGCTGACGTTGTAGCGAATCGCATTGTCCACCAGGTTCTGCGCCAGACGTTCCAGCAGTACCGGATCGCCGGAAACCGGAGCCGCCGTGAGTTCGGTGCGGATCTCGATACCGGCCCGCTCGGCGGCGTCGCTGGCGATGGTCACCACCCGCCGGACCACAGCGGACAGGTCGACCCGGCTGCGTTCGATCAGCCGTTCCGCACTGCTCGCGAGCACCAGGAGTCCGTCGATCAGCTGCTCATGCCGATGATTGACCTCCAGGAGCGTGGCTCCGAGCCGACGCGTCGAGTCCGCCGCGTCGGGATCATCGAGTGCCACCTCGATGAGTGTGCGATTGATGGTCAATGGTGTGCGCAGTTCGTGCGAGGCATTGGCGACGAAGCGCCGCTGACCGTCGAAGGCCCGATCCAACCGCTCCAGCATGGCGTCGAAAGTGTCGGCCAGATCCTTGATTTCGTCATCGGGTCCGGTCAGCGCGATCCGCTCGTGCAGGCTGCGATCGGCCACCCGGCGCGCGGTCGCGGTGATCTGCTGCAGTGGATGCAATGCCCGCCCGGCCAGTAGCCAACCCAGCCCACCGGCCGCGATCCCGATCGCGCCCAGCGAAACCAGCGACCAGACCAGCATCGCCTCCAGGGTGTCGCGCCGTTCCTTGGCGGCCTGGGCGGTCAGTGCCTGATACAACTCCTCGGACACGATCGGGCGGTTGCGCTTGGCCAGATACTCGCGCACAAGTATCTGGGCGCCCATCCCGTGGCGCCGCCCCAGCGACCGATCGAGATAGAAGTAGGTCAGCGCGACCAGGATCGCCCCGGCGATAAAGAACGCGCCCGCATACAGCAGAGTCAGCCGCAGTCGAATGGTGCGGCCTCTCACCGGATGCGGTACCCCACGCCCGCTTCGGTCTCGATCACTGGCGGATCGCCCAACTTCCGGCGCACCATCATGATCGTGTACCGCACCACCCCCGTGAACGGATCGATGTTCTCGTCCCATGCCTTCTCCAGTAACTGCTCCGCCGACACCACCCCGCCGTCGGCACGCAACAATTCGGCGAGCACGGCGAACTCCTTGCGCGACAACGAGATCGGCTCGCCATCGCGAGTGACCGCCAGCCGATGCGGGTCGAGTCGAATGCCGGCCCGTTCGAGTACCAGCGGCGTTGCAGGCCGGGACCGCCGCCCCAGCGCCTGAATCCGGGCGACCAGTTCGGCGAAGGCGAACGGTTTGGTCAGATAGTCGTCGGCGCCGAGTCCGAGTCCGGCGACCCGCTCGGCCACCGCCGTCGCGGCCGTCAGCATCAGAATCCTGGCGTCGCTTCCGACCTCGGTCAGCGAGATACAGACGGTATCGCCGGATACCGTCGGCAGATCGCGATCCAAAACGATCACGTCATAGTCGTTCACGCCGACCCGCTCCAGCGCATCGGCCCCGTCGTACACCACATCGACCGCCATCGCATGCCGTCGCAGCCCATCGGCTATCGCATCGGCCAGCAACCGCTCGTCCTCGACCACCAGTACCCGCACCCGACAATCGTGCCTGTTGATGCTGTTGGGTCGCTGTGAGTGCGACATGTACCGATCAACTTCGCGATTTCGGCGCATGTGCCGATGGGTAGTGATTCAATCTGCTCGGTGTGTGCTCTGTAGTAGCTGATAGCAGTGAAAGGAGTTCAGATGACCTTGTCGGTCGCCGACCGCATATTCGTCCGCGTCAGCCGATTCCATACGGAACGGATCGCTGCCGCTTGGGGCGGACGGCATTTGCTGCACGGTCGTAGACCCGTGCCGGGCGATGTCGTGCTGACCAGCAGCGACTATCTCGCCCTTGCCCGTGAACCGCATATCATCGGCGCGATGTGTGCGGCGTTGCAGAACTACGGCGGCGCGGCGCCGCCGTCGGGTATCTTCGTGCACGGCCCCGACCACCCGCAGATCGCGCTGGAAATGGCGCTTGCCGAGCATATGCGGGCGGCCGCCGGAATTCTGTGCCAATCCGGCTGGGATGCCACCGCCGGGTTGATGCAGTCGATCGCCGATCCGCACACCCCGGTCTATGTCGATCACATCGCGCACATGTCGCTGTGGCACGGTGCGAAAACGGCTGGTGCGCCGGTGTATTCGTTCCGGCACAATTTTCCGGGCCATCTGCGTGAGGAGATACGCAAATACGGTCCCGGCATCATCGCGGTGGATTCGATCTACAGCACCAATGGCAGTCGCTGTCCGCTGACCCAGATCTGTGACGTGGCCGACGAGACCGGCAGCGTGCTGGTCGTCGACGAATCGCATTCGCTCGGCACCGACGGCCCCTACGGTGCCGGCACGGTGGTCGCGCTCGGCCTCGCGGACCGGGTGCCGTTCCGAATCGCCAGCCTCGCAGCGGCTTTCGCCGGACGTGCCGGATTCATCGCGGCGAACAATATCGATTTCGTCGACTACTTCAAGATGGAGTCCGATCCATCGGTCTTCTCCGCGACGCTGCTGCCGCACGATATCGCGGGCCTGGCCGCAACGCTCGAGGTCGTCCGCGTCGACGATTGGCGGCGGATCCGGCTGCGCGAGATCTCCGCTGTCGTACGCCGTGCCCTGATGGCATTGGAATTCGATCTGGAGGGTTCGGCCAGCCATATCGTCGCACTGCAGACCGGCCCGGATCAGCGCACCATCGCCATCCGTGACTTCCTGGAGGCCCGTGGCATTTTCGGCTCGGTCTTCTGCTGGCCCGCCACCGCGCCCGAACGCTGCCTCATCCGGTTCTCGCTGCATGCCGGGCTGACCGATATGCAGGTGGACCGACTCATTCAGGTCTGTGCCGAGGTTCGCGACACCTTCGGCGCGATAGCGCCGTATCATCCCGATCAGCCGAGGTCCGTAACGAATCCGGCGCAACCGTCGCTGGTGCCGACCTCATGAGGCCGCGCCGCGGTGCTATACCCGAGCCGCTTCGGCGGATACTGCCATCGGCCGGATATCGCGCGGCAGGATCACCGTGAAGGTCGCGCCGCTGCCCGGTTCGCTGTGCACGCTCACCCGGCCGCCGTGTGCCACCACAAGGGCCTGCACGATCGATAGGCCCAAACCCGTTCCGCCGCTGGCTCGGGTGCGGGAATCGTCGGTGCGGTAGAACCGCTCGAATACTCGGGCGGCGGCCTCCGGTGTCAGGCCGGGGCCGGCGTCGATGACGTCGATGCGCACGGTGTCGGCGGATGGGGTGAGCCGCACGGTGATCGCGGCGGCGGCCGGGGTGTGGGCGAGGGCATTGCCGAGCAGATTCGCCAGCACCTGGCGCAACCGTGCCTCGTCACCGGTCACATCCATGGTGCCGACCCCGGAGCTGATCTCCAGGGTGATCGGGCGTTGCGGGTCGGTCTGCTGCTGCGCCGCCATGGCCTGTGCGTTGTGCACCGCATCGCCCGCGAGCGCGAGCAGATCCACCGGACTGCGGTCGAGTGGGCGTTTGGCATCCAACCGGGCGAGCATCAGCAGATCCTCGACCAGCAGGCCCATCCGCTCGGCCTCACCCTCGATGCGGCCGACGATCATCTGTGCGTCGGTGCTCGCGCCCTGGCGATAGAGTTCGGCGAAACCGCGAATCGTGGTGAGTGGGGTACGCAATTCGTGGCTGGCGTCGGCAATGAATTGCCGCATCCGGCGTTCCGAACGCCGGGCGTCCTCTTCGGATGCCTCGGTGGCGGCCACGCCGTGCTGGATCTGTGCGAGCATTGCGTTCAACGACCGCGCTAGCCGGTCGACCTCGGTGTCGACATCGCGCACCGGGACGCGCCGGTGCAGGTCGCCGCCCGCGATCGCGGCCGCGGTCTCCTCGACCGTGCGCAGCGGGCGCAGGCTGCGTCGGACAACGAAATAGCCGACGACGCCGAGGGCGAGCAGTGCCGCCGCGCCGATGCCGAGTTCGAAGTAGATCAGCCGCGATACCGTCTCCTGGTTATCGGTGAGCGGCAGCGCGATGGTGGTCGAGCCGAATTGGTTGCTGGTGGTCAGCACGCGCCACTGCACCGAGGAGTCGTCGGTCGAGCCGACCGTTATCGGGACCGCTGCCGTGTGCCCCACCACATCCGGGGTCGTATCGGCGCCAGCGATCGTGCCGGGAGTGCCCGAGTAGAGCTGTCCCTCGGGGCCTTTGCGCAATTCGTAGAACCGGCGCGGTTGATCGATGAACGGTCGGGCAACGGGCCGGGTATCCGCCAACTCGGCCGGAATCCATAAGATCGCACCGTCATTCGTGACGATCTGGCGCATCGGGCGCGGCTCTGCCCACGAACGAGCCGCATCGTAGAGCTGCTCATCGGTTCGCGCGGTCAAGGATCGGCTCAGCGCGGAGGTGACCGCGAACCCCGTCGCCATCAGCACCAGGGCGGCCAGGAAGACGAGGGCGACGACGAGTCCCACCCGCAGCGGAATGGCCGATACCCGCCGGGCCAGCGCCTCGTGCAGCCTCATGTCCGGCTCGGCCGGGGTTCGCGCAGCACGTAACCGACGCTGCGCAGCGTATCGATGACTTTCGGCTCGGTGGTATCGACCTTGCGCCCGCTGGTCGCCGTCTGCACCTCGAACCCCTGAAATCGCAGACTCACCGCAAGGAGTTCGACGATCATCGGTTCATCGTCGACGACGAGAACGCGCGCTTGCGGATCGACTCTGCTCATTACCTCAGCGTGGCGCGACCAGTGTTGCCGAAGCTCAGGACCAGCTGGGGGTTTCCTGTGAGCTGCTCCGGAGCTCGGTTCGGTCGCGCCGTTCGCCGAGAGTTGTGCTACTGGGGCTGGGGCTCAGGGTGGAGTATGCGTTCGGCCGCGTGGATCAGGGTGGCGCTACTGTCCGGATCCTCCACATGGATCGCGAAGGCCAGCTCACCCATATTCGCCAGCAGCCAGCCCTGTCCGCCCGTGATGGCGACATATCCGGAGCCGCCGAGCATCGGACGGAGCTGGTCGACCACCGCGGCGGGTAGCGGCGCCGATTCCTCCGAAGCCGTTGCCGGGTGTCCGATTTCGATCATCGGCCGAACAATGCGGCCGCTGGCGATGGTGGCCGCGACGATCGCCATGCCGTAGGCACTGGCCTGGATCTCGCTGGCCTGACCGCCGCGGCGGACCTGTTCGGTGCCCGGTGTCGGGATCCGTGAGGTCACCTTGTCCAGGCCCGTCAGCCCGAAATCGACGCCGATACCGAGCATATGGGCGGCCTTGGTGACCTCATCCACGGATACGTCCTGCGGTGCCTTCCGCGCGATTTTCGCCGCAGCCGTGCGCAGCAATTCGGTAGTGCCGCCGATCGGGGCGAGTCCGGTGAAGGCCGATCCGTTCGTGCTGACCGCGTTGTTCTCCGCGGCGGCGACAATGGCTCCGGTCGCGGAGTTGATGACGACGGCGGTCGTCGCGTTCCCGACATAGTTCACCGCGTCCTGGGCGGCGCTCTGCCAGTGTCGATCCAGCGTCGCGGCGACGTCCGGACCCGGTGTGCCCGGCTGCCCGGTGAGATAGGCGATCGGAAGGCCGTCCAGGCTCGACAGCTGAACCGCCCAACCCGCGCATCTGTCGCGGTTGTCCTGCCACACCACGCGCAATGCATCGAGCATCGGCGACTGCACCCGGCGGTCGGCGGCGATCAGCCGTGGCTGGGCCTTGGTCACTACTCCCGGTATCGGCGCGATATCCGGTTCCAGGACCGCGAAATCGGACTCCCGCAGGTTTACCGCGACGACCGGCTTGCCCTGCGCGGCGGCCAGTTGCTCACGCAAGGACGGTCCTGTGATCACGGACGCGATCGGCTCGATGGCCTTGGCCAGCGCGTCGGTGGTGGCGATCGGATCGGTAATGTGGGCGGGATCGAGCTTGACCACATCGATGGTCTGCTCGGTCATGAGGGTCTGTCCGTGGCCGTCCTTCACGATGGGTGGCGGTGGTGCGTATGCGCGGACCAGTTGAACCGTGTGGGTGTTGTCCAGATGCGGAATAACGATGGTGGGATCCCAGGAGATGCGCCAGCCGGTCGCCAATTTCCGCACCGTGCCCTGGGACTCATAGCTCCAGTTCCGATCCTGTCCGAATGCCCATGCCCCCTGCAGAGTGAAGATCGCCTCCGTGCTGTCCAAGACGATGAATTGGACCACCCGGAACTCCGGCGTCCCGGGGCCCAGTCCGTCGAATATCTGCCGTAAGGACACGATGGCATTGTTGGGCTGGGAGGTCAGGTTCGCGGCATTGTCCGCTTTCCGTTTATTGAGCAGTTCGGTGAACTCGTCGACTGTAACCCTGGCGTCGTCGGGGTACTTGGCGAACGAATATGCGCACCCGCCGATCCCCACCGCGAGCACCACCGCGGCCAGCGCACTGAGCAGACGACCGCACCTCATCGGCGGCGGTCCGGTGTTGTGTCTGCCATCGGCCAACTCTCCATCGCGAACCTCGATTCTCGAGATCAAGCGTGCGATTTCAACGGCCAGATGATGGCCACCCGGATCCGGTAACTCCCTGGAAGTCAAGTGATTCGAGGATAACGGGGGGCCGTGGACGTTTCAGCGCCTCGATCCGATAGCTGCCAAAAAGCTATGGAGTCGAAACGCATCGCCATGGCGATGCGACGGACTGTGTCGCGGACCCGAGTGATATGGGTGTGCGCCGAAGGGGCGGAGGCTGACAGCTCCGCCCCCTGTCTAGCGCCGGATCACGACTGCGGCGGCGGGCTGAAGATGCCGAAGTCGTTTCCGGAGGTGTCCTGGATGTGGGCGAAGATCAGCCCGTCCTTGCCGGTAACCGGTGGTACCGACACCTTTCCGCCGAGTCGTTCGGCGGCGGCGACGGTGGCCGCCACATCCTGCACGACCACAAAGAAGGTGGCGTGATTGCCCGAGGCATCGGGGGTGTGCGCGATGCCGCCGCTCAGGCCCTCGCTGTCGGGATAGCTGACGAGGTCGTAGGCATCGGCATTGGGGTCTGCGTCGAAGGTCCACCCGAACAGGTCGCCGTAGAACTTCTTCACCTCGCCGGGCTTATCGCTGCCGACCTGGAACCAGGCCACCGTGTTGAAGGGGGGAGTGCTCACTTGTCGTCTCCTCGGGATCGGTGATCGTTGTCTTGCCCGACCACGATCACCCGGCTGCGCGACACCCCCCTGTCGGTGTTTTCCGCGATATTTCACAGCGCGACGGTGCGCAGCTGGAGATCGTCGGGGATATCGGATCCGGTGCCTTCGAGGGGGCGCTGCGCTATCGGCAGATCGGTCATTGTCACCGCGCCGATGCGGTCCAGCCGGAAACTGCGGGACTGCTCGCGCAGCCGACACCAGGCAACGAGGTACCAGCCATTGGAGCCGCTGAGGAATGCGTTCGGCTCGACCTCGCGTTCACTGTATGCGCCGAAGCGATCCGAATAGCTGATCCGCAGCACCCGTCCGGCTTCGATCGATTGTGCGATGACCGACGGGATCGCTTGGGCGGGTGGCGCGTCCACCGGTTCCATCAGCCGAATCCGCGCGGCCAGCGCGCGAGCGGCGGCGGCGTTCTGATCCGACATCACCGCGAGAATCTTGCGCAGGGCGCTCTGCCCGGCCTGGTCGAACGGCGTCGCCGCACTGCGCGCCAATGCGACGGCGAGTGCGACGGCCTCGGCCGGGGTGAAGTTGAGCGGCGGCAGCGACATGCTCTTCTCCAATGCGTACCCGCCGCGTCTGCCGACATCCGCGTAGACCGGAATGCTCGCCTGCTGCAGGGCCGCGATATCACGTTCGATCGTGCGAACGCTCACTTCGTACCGTTGCGCCAATTCACGTGCGGTCCGCACGCGCGGCGCCACCGCCCGCAACTCCTCGACGATCGCATAGAGCCGATCCGTACGGTTCACGCCGCCACCGTAGCGCCTGCCACCGACAGCAAGATGTGCCGTTGGTGCGCGATCGGTCGTCTATCGGACACCGTCTCGACTCTTGTGCGCCCCACCGCGGGATCGGAATTCATGGGTCGGCGGCGCAAGTGCGTTGCCGTATTCGTTGTAGGCCGCGAGACGGCCGGTTCCCAGCGGGTGTCATGCCGTCTGCGCGATTTCGCGCGCTCGTTTATCGCCGTCGCCGCATACATCGCCCCCGCCCCGAGAATTACTCCGCCGAGCGTCAGCAGCTGCTGAACTGTTGTCCCCACCACCCGAGTTTGTGCCCAGGGCAACACATTTGGGTATCGGTCAGAGTGAACACAGCGGCTGTCGCATATCCGGTGGCAGCCTCGAACAGTGCGGCGTATGCAAGGGTGCCACCAGATATGCGACAGCGGCTGATGGATCGGCTATCGCCGGGAGACGAGCATGGGCTCGTGTAGGTCGAAGAATTCGACCTCGCCCATGAGTTCGCTCTCCTCTTCGAACAGCGACCGCAGATCGTCGGGGATCTCCAGCTTTTCGTGCTCGCGGGCTTCGGCTTCGGAGGTGAAGTACACGGCCTCGACATATCCGTCGTCGCCGTAGGTCGCCAGGGTGCCGCCGATGATCTCCGGGCGCAATTGCTGGATGCGATCGGTGCCCTGCGAGAGGAGTTCGCGCATGCGGCGCTGATCGGAGGTATGGCCCTCCATGATCTGTACGAAACCGGCCTGATCGGAGCCGCCGCCCAGCCACTGTGTCACATCGGGGCAGTCCATGAAGGTGACCGGACCGTCGAAGCACTGTTCGGTTTCGGCCCACCACGCACCCTGCTCCGGACGGTCGCTATTGCGCCGCGCCGCTTCCTCGGATTCGAATCGTGCCATGGCGATGAACGTCCCGTCGTTGCACAACCCGCTGGTCGTGCCGAGGTAGCCGGTGGCGCCCGGTTGCAATTCCTCGTTCCACCGATCCATACATCGACGCAGTCGATCGGCATCCGCGACCTTGCCTTGAATGACTTGGATGAACATCGAGTCCTCCTCGTGCGGAGGGATCACTCCGCTGTGTCGCGGGGGCGATGCGTCGTGGTCCACCGAGGGCATTGGGACCGCACGGCCCGCGAACGCGGCCACCGCACAGCTAATGGTTCGCCGCCACGCAGCCGAGCGCAAGAGCGGGGCCGCGGCGGCAAGCGGACCGGTGGCGGGTCAGCGCAGGGCGAGGGCCAGGAAGAAGTCGACGCGATCTTCGAGGCGGGATAGGTCTCGGCCGGTCAGCTCCTCGATGCGCTGGATCCGGTAGCGCAGGGTGTTCACGTGGACGTGCAGTAGCTCAGCGCATTTGGTCCAGGAGCCGGAGACCTGGAGGAAGGTTTCCAGGGTGTGGACCAGGTCGGCGCGGTTCTCCTGGTCGTAGCTGCTGAGGGGGTCCAGCAAACGCAGGCGGAACATGCGGCGGACCTCGTCGGGGACGCTGGCCAGCAGCAGCATATGGGTGGCCAGTTCATCGTGGCCGACGACGCTGGTGGGTTGGTGACGGCCTTCGGCGAGGCGGCGGGCATAGCGGGCTTCTTCGACCGCGCCCCGTAGGCCTTCGCCGTCGACGATGCCGCTGACGCCGATCGATAGGCGGGCGCCGCGTAGGCCGGGTTCCAAAGCGGTTACCGCACGGTGGATTTCGGTGATGATGGTGCCATCGGGATCGGCGGGGATCAGGGCAATGGCTTCGCCGTCCACGACACCCGCGGCTGGCCTTTTGCCGTAAAGGATTTCGCGGAGCAGGACGCGTAATTCGCCGGGGCGCAAGGCTTCTGCTTCGGCTCCGGCGGCCACGGCGATATAGGTCTCGGCGGGGCCGAGGCCGGTCAGTTCGAGGCGGGAAATGATTTCGGCCGGTTTGGCATCGGAGACGATGAGTTCGATGAGCTCCTGGGCCAGGCGGCCTTCGGCGCTCTGCCGGTCGTCGATGCGCGCGCGTTCGAGCGAGACGACCGCGGCGAGTTCGCCGGTCAGCGTGCGGCGTTCTTCCGGCCAGTCCCTGCAGTCGCCCTCGAAGACCATGAACCAGTCGGCCGCGCGGGAGGTGCTGTGCTCGTCGACCGCGAACAGTGAGTAGCGGGCCCTATCGTGAACCAGCACGTGGGGCAGGCGGCGCGCGTTCAAGAAAGCGGCGGTGACCTCGACCGGCGGCGGCGACACCGGCCCGGCCACCACGCGTCCGGTCGAGGAGACCACCCAGCATCGCATTCCCAGATCGCGTTCGATCAGCTCCAGCACCGATCCGAGGCCGGTACCCGAGACGAGCTGGCGGTGGCGGTCGAGGATGGCGGTCAGATCGGCGGCCCGGCCGGTGGACAGATTGCGCGTCAGCGTCTCGGTGACCTGGGCGAACGCGACGTCTTCGCGCACACGGAACAGCGGGATCCGGTGCCGCTGACAGGCCTCGACGACATCGGGCGGCGCACCGCCGTAGCGGGCGTCGCCCGCGGCGAGTCCGGCGACTCCGGCCCGGGCCAGCGCGCGCACGAAGATCTCGCTGTCCTCGGGCTCGAGCCGCCATTGCAGGCCGGTCAGCACCAGCTCACCACCGGAGAGATAGCGGCTCGGATCGAGCATGTCGGTGGTCACGACCCAGCGCACGAAGCGGTCGAGCTCGTCCTCGCCGGTGACGAGCTCGAGACCGAGATCCATGGTGAGAAGTGATCTAAGTCGCACAGCGCCGAGGCTAACAGCCGATTCTGAGCCCGCCCGAAGACGCTTTGGATATTCGCACAAAACGGCCCGTGTGAACTGGCGCACACTTCAGATTTCTGGGTCCTAGCAGCGCTGATGAACGGCGGGTGTACTTACTCCCATCGCAAAACAAGCTCGAAATGGAGATCGGATGTCAGGTGAGATCGGATGGCTCAACTCGCTGCCACCGGATCAGGCCGAGGCGGAATTGCTGACCTGCTGTGCCTCGCATGTCTGGGCGCAGAAGGTGGCGGCGCACCGGCCCTACGTGGACAGCACGAGCCTGATGGCCGCCGCCGTCGCCGGGGTGCGGGAGCTGAGTTGGCCGGATATCGAGCAGGCGCTGTGCGCGCATCCGCGCATCGGCGACCGCGCGAAGGCGGGTACGCACGAGCGCGAGGCGAAGTGGTCCGCCGGTGAGCAGTCGGCGACCGCGAATGCCGACCGGCAGGTCCTCGCCGATATCGCCGCGGGCAACCTGGCCTATGAGCAGCGGTTCGGACATGTCTTCCTGATCCGCGCCGCCGGCCGCTCGGCCGAGCATATCCGCGCCGAACTGCGCAGGCGCCTGGCGAATACCGCCGAGGGTGAACGCATCGCGACCCAACGCGAACTCGCCGATATCACCCGGCTGCGCATCCGAAAGCTGTTGGAGGACAAGTGAGTCTGTCCACCCATGTGCTGGACGCGGGGTCCGGCCGCCCGGCCGCGGGGCTGGCGGTGCGGCTGGAAAGGGCCGACGGCACCGTGCTCGCCGAGCGTCGCACCGACGACGACGGGCGCGTCAAGGATCTGCCCGCTCCCGAAATCGGTGCGCACCGGCTGATTTTCGACACCGGTGACCTCAGCCCGTTCTACCCGTCGGTGACCATCGACTTCCGCGTCGCCGACCCAGCCGAGCACTACCACGTGCCGCTGCTGCTCAGTCCCTACTCCTACTCGACCTACCGAGGTAGCTGAACAATGTCGATCAAGCTCGGGCCGAATAGATACGGCAAAGCGGAAAACCGGGTCGTCCGGGTGACGAAAACCGGTGGCATCCACGAGATCCGGGATCTGAACGTCGGTGTGGCGTTATCCGGTGACATGGACGAGGTCCACCTGACCGGTGACAATGCGACGGTCCTGCCGACCGACACCCAGAAGAACACCGTCTTCGCCTTCGCCAAGGAGCACGGCATCACCTCGCCGGAGGCGTTCGGTCTGCTGCTGGCACGGCATTTCGTCGACTCGCAGCCGCCCATCCACCATGCGCGGGTCTCTCTGGAGGAGTACGCGTGGGAACGCATTGTGGTGGGCCCCGGCGACAAGCAGCATTCGTTCGTGCGCTCCGGCCAGGAGACTCGCACCGCGCGCGTGCACTACGACGGCGAAAACGCCTGGGTGGTATCGGGTTTGACGGGTTTGGTGGTGCTCAATTCCACCGGCTCGGAATTCCATGGCTACCTCGAGGACAAGTACACGACCCTGCAGGAGGCCTACGACCGGGTGCTGGCCACCGAGGTCAACGCGGAGTGGCGTTTCGCGAGCGAACCGGGTGATTGGGACAAGGCCTACCGCGAGGTCCGCGGCGCGCTGCTGGAGGCATTCGCCGACACCTACAGCTACTCGCTGCAGCAGACCCTCTACGCCATGGGCGACCGGGTGATCAGCGCGGTACCGGAGGTCTGTGAGGTGCGGCTGTCGCTGCCCAATAAGCACCACTTCGTCGTGGATCTGTCGGGCTTCGGACTGGCGAACGACAACGAGGTGTTCTTCGCCGCGGATCGGCCCTATGGCCTGATCGAAGGCACCGTGCTCAGCGAGGATGCCCCCGCGCCCGGACCGGCCTGGGAGTGACGATGGATTTCCTACGACCCGATACCTGGGCCGAGGCGCTTGCGCTGAAGGCCGCGAATCCGGAGGCCAAGCCCATCCAGGGCGGCACCGACGTGATGGTGGAACTCAACTTCGACCACGGCCGCCCGGCGGCACTGCTCGACCTGAACCGCTGTCGCGATCTGTTCGACTATTCGACCGAGGCCAACGGTCGAATCCGGATCGGCGCTGGCGTCCCGTACGTGCGCATCATCAACCGGCTCGGCCAGCAGTTGCCCGGTCTGGCACAGGCGTCGCGCACGGTCGGTTCGCCGCAGATCCGCAACCGCGGCACGGTCGGCGGCAATCTCGGCGGCGCGTCTCCGGCCGGGGACGCCCATCCCGCGCTACTGGCGGCCAATGCGGTGATCGAAGTGGAGTCCGCCGCGCGTGGTACCCGCATGATCCCGATCGACGACTTCTACGTGTGGGTGAAGAAGAACGCACTGGAGCCCGACGAGCTGATCCGCGCCATCTGGATCGAGCCCGCCACGGGACCGCAGTACTTCTCCAAGGTCGGCACCCGCAATGCCATGGTGATCGCGGTCTGCGCGTTCTCGATCGCGCTGCACCCCGATACCCGCACGGTCGGCACCGGCATCGGTTCCGCCGGACCGACCCCGCTGCGGGCGGGCCCGGCCGAGGAGTTCCTGGCCAGCACCCTCGACTGGGATGACCCGTCCCCGTTGCCTTTCGAGGTCATCCGCGAATTCGGCGAACTGGCCTCCGCCGCCGCCAAGCCGATCGATGACGTGCGCGGCACCGCGGAATACCGCAAACATGCCCTGACGGTGCTGGCCCGCCGCACCCTGTCCTGGGCGTGGACGGACTACCTGGCAGAAAGAAGGAGGGCAGCCTGATGCGTGTGACCTTCGACGTCAACGGCTCGCAAGAGACCGTCGACAATGTGTGGGAGGGCGAGAGCCTCCTCTATATGCTCCGCGAGCGGATGGGCCTGCCCGGCTCCAAGAACGCCTGCGAGCAAGGCGAATGCGGTTCGTGCACAGTCTATTTGGACGGCACCCCGGTGTGTTCCTGTCTGGTGGCCGCGGGGCAGGTGCAGGATCGCTCGGTGCGTACGGTCGAGGGGCTGGCCAAGGGGGCGAAGCTCGATCCGATGCAGGAGGCGTTCGTCGAGGCCGGTGCGGTCCAGTGTGGTTTCTGCACACCGGGTCTCATCGTGCAGGCGCACGACCTCATCCAACGCAATCCGAATCCCTCCGATGTGGAGATCCGCGAGGCGCTCGCCGGAAACCTCTGCCGTTGTACGGGATACGAGAAGATCCTCGACGCGGTGCGACTGGCCGCGGCACGTAAGGCGGACAAATGAAGACAGCATCGCGCAGTGATTCCGTGAGGGGTGGCGGTCGGGTGACGGGTGGGCAGACAGCATCGCGCAGTGATTCCGTGAGGGGTGGCGGTCGGGAGACGGGGCGTAAGACCATCATTGAGAACGCGTATATCGCGCCGGTCGTCGGTGACGAGATCGCGTCCGGATATGTCGTCATCGCCAATGGCCGTATCGAATCCCTCGGGACTGGCCCCGCGCCGATCGTGCCCGATGCCGAAAGGATCGACGGCACAGGCTGTTTGGTCACGCCCGGCCTGGTCAACACCCACCACCATCTCTACCAGTGGGCGAGCCAGGGTCTGTTCCAGGACTCGACCCTATTCGAATGGCTGACCGGCCTCTACCGCACTTGGGCGCGCATGGACGCGGACGTCGTCTACGGCGCGGCCTCCGCTGGCCTGGGCTGGCTGGCGCTGACCGGCTGCACCACCAGCAGCGATCACCACTACATCTTCCCGAAGGGTCGCGGCGATCTGTTCGAGGCCGAGGTGTGCGCGGCCGGCGAGATCGGCCTGCGCTTCCACCCGTGCCGCGGTTCCATGGACCGCGGGCAGAAGGACGGCGGTCTGCCGCCGGACGAGGTGGTCGAGAGCCGCGATGAAATCCTTACCCACACTGCCGAAGTCATCGATAAGTACCACGATCCGTCGTTCGACTCGATGCTGCGGGTCGCGGTGGCACCCTGCTCGCCGTTCTCGGTCAGCGAAGGCCTGATGGTTGATTCCGCCACCCTCGCACGCGCCAAAGGCGTTCGGCTGCATACCCATCTCGCCGAGACACTCGACGAGGAAGAACACTGCATCGAGCAGATGGGCTGCACCCCGGTCGAATATATGGAAAAGCTCGGCTGGCTCGGTGAGGACGTCTGGTTCGCCCACACCGTGCATCTGCACGACGCCGATATCCGTCGCTTCGCCGAAACCGGCAGCGGTTCCGCGCACTGCCCGAGCTCGAATGCCCGGCTCGGTGCCGGTATCGCCCGGGTCAGCGATCTGGTGGCCGCCGGTGCGCCGGTGGGCCTCGGAGTCGACGGCGCGGCCTCGAGCGAACTCACCTCGATGGCCGGAGAAATGCGCCAGGCCATGCTGTTCCAGCGCGCGGTCAATGGGCCGACCGCCTTCACCGCGCGCCAGGCACTCGAGATCGGCACGCTCGGCGGCGCCCGCAATCTCGGCCGCCACCACGAGATCGGCAGTATCGAACCCGGCAAACTCGCCGATCTGGCCATCTGGCGGGTCGACGGCTTCCGGTCGGCGATCGAAGATCCGGTCTGCTCCTTGGTTTTCGGACCGACGCCCCCGCTGGCCCGACTACTGGTGGGCGGACGCACCGTCGTGGAAAACGACGAATTGCGCACCGTCGCACAGGATGTCGTCGGCCGAGCCGGTGTCGCGGCCCGGAAACGGCTGATGCGACAGGAGGCATGATGACCATCCCACGGACCACCCGCTTCCCGGGTGAGGTCGCCGCGCCGGGCAAAGGCGGCATCGGCGAGAGTCCGCTGCGTCCCGATGGCACCTTGAAGGTCAAGGGCGAGTTCGCCTATTCCTCCGACCTGTGGATCGACGGCATGCTGTGGGGCGCGACCCTGCGCAGCCCGCATCCGCGGGCGATTATCCGCAGTATCGACATCGCGCCCGCACTGGCCATGACCGGTGTGCACGCCGTGCTCACCCATGAGGATGTGCCCGGCCGCAAGGTGTATGGCCTCGACCACACCTGGGATCAGCCGGTCCTGGCCATCGGTGAGGTGCGCCACCACGGTGAACCCATCGCCCTGGTCGCCGCCGACCACCCCGAGATCGCCCGGCGTGCCCTGGCCGCCATCGACATCGATTGGGAGGTACTGGAACCCATTACCGATCCGATGGCGGTGATCTCGGCTCCGAATCGGCTGAAGGTGCAGGAACGCGGCGGTATCGCCCGCCACCAGCCGGTGCGCGTCGGCGATATCACCGTGGGCCGCGCACTGGCGACCGTGGTGGTCGCGGAGGAATTCGAGGTCGGCATTCAGGACCAGGCATTCCTCGGCCCCGAATCCGGCTTGGTGATTCCGGCCGAGGACGGCGGGCTCGACTTCTACGTCGCCACCCAGTGGATGCACAATGATCTGTCCCAGATCGGCCCGTGCCTCGGCCTGGCCGACGACCAGATCCGCATGACCATGGCCGGTGTCGGCGGAGCCTTCGGCGGCCGTGAGGACCTGTCCATGCAGATCCACGCGGGCATGCTGGCCATGCACACCGGCAAGCCCGTCAAGATGGTGTACAACCGCGAGGAGTCGTTCTTCGGGCACGTGCATCGGCACCCGGCGAAGATGCTCTACGAATACGGTGCCAATGCCGTCGGAAAGCTCACTTACGCAAAGGTTGTCATCGTCCTCGACGGTGGCGCGTACACCTCGGCAACGCTGAATGTCACCGGTAACGCGTCCTCGCTGGCGGTCGGCCCGTATGAGATCCCGCATATCGAGATCGACGCCTACGGTGTCTACACCAACAATCCGCCGTGTGGCGCGATGCGTGGATTCGGTGCTGTCCAAGCATGTTTCGCACATGAATCGATGATGGACAAGGTCGCCGAGGCACTGGATCTCGATCCGGTGCACGTGCGTCAGATCAACGCGGTATCACAGGGGTCCAAGCTGGCGACCGGTCAGGTGCTGCACGCGCCGACGCCGATGGCCGAGATGCTGGGGCAGTTGCGCGATATGCCGATGCCCCCGGAGTTGGACGCCTCGGATATCCGCAATCTGCCCGGTGGCGCATCGCAGACCACGCACGGCGAGGGGGTGGTGCGTGGTGTCGGCTACGGCGTCGGCATCAAGAACATCTGCTTCTCCGAGGCCTTCGACGACTACTCGACCGCGCGGGTGCGGCTGGAAGTCATTGCGGGAGAACCGGTTGCGCTGGTGCACACCGCGGCCGCCGAGGTCGGCCAGGGGCTGGTGACGGTCGAGGCGCAGATCGCACGCACCGAACTCGGCATCGAACGGGTCACCATTGCCCCGGCCGATAACCAGATCGGCGACTCCGGTTCGTCATCCGCCTCCCGGCAGACCTATATGACCGGTGGCGCCGTGAAGGCGGCGTGTGAAGCCGTCCGGCAACGCGTACTCGCGCTGGCGCAGGCCAAATTCGGGCCGTCGCTGGGGCTGCGTCTGGTCGGCGGCAAGGTGGTCTCGAGCCGGGGGGAGGTACTCGCGGCGATCGTCGATGTCCTGGATGAGGGGGTTGTCGAAGAGACCCGCGAGTACCACCACCGGCCGACCACCGGTATGGATCCCGTTACGGGACAGGGAAATAGCCACACCCAACTGGCTCTCTGCGTACACCGCGCCGTGGTGGACGTGGACACAGACCTCGGCCTGGTCAAGGTCGTCTCCCTGGACGCGGTCCAGGACGTGGGCAAGATCATGAACCGCCTGTCCCTGGAGGGCCAGATCCACGGCGGCTCCGTTCAGGGGCTCGGCCTGGCGGTCATGGAGGAAATTCAGGTCAAAGACGGCAAGGTGCGCAACCCGTCCTTCACCGACTACCTGATCCCGACGATTCTCGACACGCCGTCACAGCGGCTGGAGATTCTCGAAAATGCCGATCCGCACGCCCCCTACGGGCTGCGCGGCGCCGGAGAGCCGCCCACGCTCTCCTCCACCCCCGCGATTGCCGCCGCGATCCGTGACGCGTGCCGATCACGGGGTGGAAACGTGCACATCAACCGAGTGCCGGTGCGACCGGAAGACATCATCCGGAGCAGTTGATCAACAGGGGCAGCCAGGGCACCCATCGGTGTCCGGGAGAGACCCCACAACAGCAGTACCCGAACCGAGCGGTCTGGATGAGAAGTCCCGACCGTAGGTCGGCTACGCCCCGAGGAGGGCACGCCAATGACCCAGATACAGACCAAGCCCAGCACACCAGAGCCGGTAGCAGGAAGGTCTGCGCTCGACCGGTTCTTCCGGCTGAGCGAACGCCGAACCACCGTTTCCCGCGAAATCCGTGGCGGCATTACCACTTTCGTCGCCATGGCCTATGTCATCCTACTGGTACCGCTGATTCTCGGCGGCGTCGCGGATGTCAACGGTGACAAGCTGAGCATCGCTCAACTCACCACGGCCACCGCATTTTCCGCGGGACTCAGCACCATCCTGATGGGCGTTGCGGGCAATGTGCCCCTGGCGCTCGCCGCGGGTCTCGGTGTGGTTCCGGTGGTCGCCTTCCAGGCCGCACCACATATGACCTGGCCGCAGACCATGGGTTTGGTCGTGCTGATGGGCGTGATCATCGTGATCCTGGCCGCGACCGGATTGCGGACGATGATCATCAACGCCATTCCGCTCGGTCTCAAGAATGCCATCGGCGTCGGGATCGGCATGTTCATCGCCATGATCGGGCTGGTCTCGGCCGGGGTGGTGGGACACGGCGCGCAGACCGGTCCGCCGGTCACCCTCGGGGCCGGTGGTCATCTATCCGGTTGGCCCGTGGTGGTTTTCGCGGTCGGCCTGCTGGTCATGCTGGCGCTGTTCATCCGCAAGGTGCCCGGTGCGATTCTGATCAGCATCGCCATCGCGACGGTGCTCGCCATCATTGTCAACGCGGCGGCCGAGATCGATCCACAGACCTGGGGTCCGGTGGTGCCGGAGAAGCCGAAGGGTTTCTTCGCCGCACCCGATTTCGGACTGGCACTGCATATCGACCTGTTCGGCGGATTCGCCGAGGCGGGCGGGCTGGTTGCGGGGGTCGTGCTGTTCACCCTGGTGCTGACCGGGTTCTTCGACGCCATGGGAACGGTTTTCGGCGTCTGTGACGAGGCCGGTCTGCTCGATGAGAAGGGCACCATGCCCAGCCTCGGCAAGGTCCTGACCATCGACGGTGTCGCGCAGATCATCGGCGGTGTCAGCGGCGGCGCGGGCAATACCGTGTACGTCGAGTCCGCGACGGGTGTCGGTGAGGGTGCCCGTACCGGTCTGACCAGCCTGGTCACCGGTGGACTGTTCTGCCTCGCAGTATTCTTCACCCCGCTCGCCGCGGTGGTGCCGATCCAGGCCGCCGCTCCGGCGCTGGTGATCGTCGGTGCGCTGATGATGACCCAGGCCCGCAAGATCGACTGGAACGATCTGGAGGTGGCGGTACCCGCCTTCCTGACGATCGTGCTCATGCCGTTCACCTACTCGATCACCAACGGTGTCGGCGCTGGCCTCATCGCCTTTGTGGTGATCAAGGTGGCCCGCGGCAAATTCCGTGAAATCCATTGGCTGATCGGGGTGGTGAGCCTCGTCTTCGCCGGTTACTTCGGCATCTCGGCCATCGAACTACTCCTGGGCGGATAGCACCATGCGCGACCTCACGGCAGAACTTCGGAAATGGCATGCGGCGGACAAGGATTACGCCGTCGCCACCGTCATCGGCGTCACCGGCAGTGCCCCGCGGCCGCCAGGTGCGGCGCTGGCGGTCGACGCCGACGGCATTGTCATCGGAAGTATCTCCGGTGGCTGTGTCGAGGGCGCGGTATACGAACTCTGCCGTGAGGTCCTGCGCACCGGGCAGCCGATGCGCGAAACCTTCGGATACAGCGATGATGACGCCTTCGCGGTCGGATTGACCTGCGGCGGCGAACTCGAGGTCTTCGTCCAGCCGATCACCGCGGTCGAGCGGGTCGCCATCGAGGCGATCCTGCGCACCGACGAGCCGGTCGCGTTGGTACGGGATCTGAAAACCGGTGCGGCCATGGCGATCGGCTCCTGGTGGACCGTCGGCGCGGCGTTCGACGGGCCGGTTGTGGTCGAGGCCAGGGCAATGCTCGAGATGGGCGCCACCGGTATGCGCGAGATCGGCTGTGGTGCAGGTGAAGTCACGGTTTTCGTAGAATCCTACGTACCGCCGCCGCGCATGATCGTCTTCGGCGCCATAGATTTCGCGGCCGCCGTCACTCGGATCGGACGATTCCTCGGATATCACGTCACGGTATGCGATGCTCGCCCGGTCTTCGCCACCCGTGCGCGCTTCCCGGATGCCGATGAGATCGTCGTGCAGTGGCCGGACCGCTATCTGGCACGCACACAGGTCGACTCGCGCACCGTGCTGTGTGTGCTCACCCATGATGCCAAATTCGATATTCCACTGCTCGAAGTGGCGCTGCGACTGCCGGTGGCCTATGTGGGCGCGATGGGTTCCCGTCGCACCCATGAGGACCGCATGGCCCGCCTGCGCGCCGCTGGTGTGCCGGAATCCGAACTGGCCCAATTGCATTCACCCATCGGCCTGGATCTGGGCGCGCGCACCGCGGAGGAGACCGCGGTATCCATCGCCGCCGAGATCGTCGCGATCCGCCGTGGCGGTTCGGCCCAACCGCTCACCACCACCGGCGGACCGATCCACCGGGACCTGGTCCCGGTCCGGTGAGCCGCGCACCCCGCCGTGCATCCGTACACCCGGTACGCGGGGTGCGTGGCTTCGGCGTCGAGTCCGCGGCTGGAGCATCCTACGAAATCGACTTCGGGATATTCGATCGGCTTCGTGCTCATTACCGCTGTTCCGACAGTGCGGTCGGCCAACATAATTGACGAAATTGCGAACAAAGGAACCGCTGAATGCCGCTGATATTTCTGAATGGTTCCGCCATGCGCGGCGGACCGCTCAATCATCTGCTGGACGGTGCACCTTTCGCGGGAGAAGCGAAAACCGCACCGCGCTATCGTTTCTATTCGGTCGGCAACCGGTTCCCGGGTCTGGATCCCGCCGCGGACGGCGGCGACTCGATCTCCGGCGAACTCTTCGACGTCCCGATGGAGGTGCTACGGCAGCGGCTGCTACCAGCCGAACCGCCCGAACTCGAACTCGGCGCAATCGAACTCGACGACGGCCGTTCGGTCCTGTCGATGCTGCTGCGCCGACCACCCACCTCATATCCGGAGCTGATCGACATCACCGCCATCGGCAGCTGGCGGAAATACCGTGAAGGAGCTGAATGACCAAGCACGCCGAGAGCGTCGCATTCCCGAAATTCGACGTCAATTGTTCGATTCTGTTCACCGATCTCCCGCTGCTCGAACGGCCCGCCGCGGCAAAGCGAGCCGGATTCGACGCGGTCGAATTCTGGTGGCCGTTCGGGGACGATCCGGCGCCGGGCGATAAGGAGATCGACGGATTCGTCCGCGCGATCCGCGATGCCGGTGTGGAATTGGTCGGGCTGAACTTCATCGATCTGATTCCGGCGGGCGGTCGCGGGCTGGTCTCGATTCCGAGCGAGATCACCCGGTTCCGCGACAATATCGATGTCGCCGTCGGCATCGCCGAGGAGACCGGCTGCCGCGCGCTGAACGCCCTGTATGGCAACCGGGTCGAGGGCGAGAGTCCGGAGAAGCAGGACGAACTCGCGCTGGAGAACCTGCGCTCGGCCGCACAGGCGGCTGGTGTCATCGGTGCCACGGTCCTGCTGGAGGCGCTGAATTCCTTTGAGTCGCCGAACTATCCGATCGTGAGCGCGGCGCACGCCGTGCAGATCATCGAGCAGACCGGCGCGCCCAATGTGCGCTTCCTCTGCGACCTCTACCACCTCGCGCGGATGGGCGAGGAGCTGCACTCGGTAATCCGCACGCACGCACCGCATATCGGCCACGTACAGATCGCCGACAATCCGGGGCGCGGCCGTCCCGGCACCGGCGAACTCGACTTCGCCGCGCTGTTCCAAACCCTCGCCGAGAGCGGCTACGACGGCTGGATCGGCCTCGAATACAAAGACCCCGAGCTGAATTGGAAGTGGATCAAATGAGTACAGTATCGCGAAGCGATTCCGCGGGGGGCGCGATGGGTGGGCGCAAGATCGGCTTTATCGGCCTGGGGATCATGGGCAGCCCGATGGCGGGCCACCTGGTCAAGGCCGGACACGAGGTGACCGGCTACGATATCGGCCCAATCGGTCTGGAGAAGCTGAAGGCCGCAGGTGGCTCGACCGCCTCCGGTGTCGCGGAAGCGGTGCGGGACAAGGACATCGTCATCACGATGCTGCCCCAGGACGAGCACGTCGAGGCGGTCTTCGCCGATGTCCTGGAACACGCCGCCCCCGGCACGCTCTACATCGACTTCTCCACCATTACGCCGAAGACCGCACGCTGGACCGCTGAGCAGGGCGCCAAGAAGAGCCTGCGTGTGCTCGATGCCCCGGTCTCCGGCGGTGAGCCCGGCGCGATCAATGCCGCGCTGTCGATCATGGTCGGCGGTGCCGAGGCCGACTTCGCCGCGGCCACCCCGATTTTCGAGGCGGTCGGCAAAACCTTCGCGCTGGTCGGCCCGAACGGCGCCGGTCAGGTGGTCAAGGCCGCCAACCAACTCGTCGTCGGCGGCACCTACGCGCTGGTGGCCGAGGCGATCCTGCTGATGGAGAACCTGGGCGCCGATGCCGAGAAGGGGCTGGATGTGCTGGCGGGCGGACTCGCGGGCAGCAAGATCCTCGAACTCAAGCGCGCGTCCATGCTGAAGCGCGACTTCAAGCCCGGCTTCCGTATCGACCTGCACCACAAGGATATGGGCATCATCCTGCAGGCCGCCCGCGACGCGGAGGTGTCGATCCCGATGGGCGCGCTCACCGCGCAGCTGATCGCCGCCGCCCGCGCCATGGGACACGGTTCGCTGGACCACTCCGGTCTGCTGAAGGTCGCCGAGGCACTGTCGGGGCGGGGCGGGGAGAACTGACCATGGCACGCATGCGCACCGTGGACGCCGCGGTTCTGATTCTCGAAAAGGAAGGTGCGACACAGGCATTCGGTTTGCCCGGTGCCGCGATCAACCCCTTCTACAGCGCCATGCGCGCGCACGGCGGCATCAGGCATGTGCTGGCCCGCCACGTCGAAGCGGCCTCACATATGGCCGAGGGCTACACCCGTGCCACGCCCGGCAATATCGGTGTCTGCATCGGGACCTCGGGTCCGGCGGGCACCGATATGATCACCGGTCTGTACTCGGCCAGTGCGGATTCCATTCCGATCCTGTGCATCACCGGTCAGGCGCCGGTGGCCAAATTGCACAAGGAGGACTTCCAGGCCGTCGATATCGCCTCGATCGCCGCGCCGGTCAGCAAGTGGGCCGTCACGGTGCTCGAGCCCGCGCAGGTGCCGGGCACCTTCCAGAAGGCGTTCCGGTTGATGCGGGAAGGGCGTCCCGGTCCGGTGCTGATCGATCTGCCGGTCGATGTGCAGCTCGCCGAAATCGAATTCGATATCGAGACGTACGAGCCGCTAGCGGTGCTTCGTCCGGCCGCGACGCGGGCGCAGGCGGTCAAGGCCATCGAGATGTTGAGCGCGGCGCAGCGTCCGCTCATTGTCGCTGGCGGCGGCATCGTGAATGCCGATGCCGCGGCATTGCTGGTCGAATTCGCCGAACTGACCGGCGTTCCGGTGGTGCCGACCCTGATGGGCTGGGGCACGATTCCCGATGACCACGCACTGCACGCTGGCATGGTCGGTCTGCAGACCTCGCACCGGTACGGCAATGCCACCCTGCTGGAGTCCGATTTCGTCCTCGGCATCGGAAACCGTTGGGCCAATCGGCATACCGGCGGTGTGGACACCTACACCAAGGACCGAACCTTCGTACACGTCGATATCGAGCCGACCCAGATCGGCCGCGTCTTCGCACCGGATTTCGGTATCACCTCCGATGCGGGTGCCGCGCTTCGGATCTTTATCGAGGTCGCGCGGGAACTCGCCGCGGCCGGGCGGCTGCCGGATCGCAGCGTGTGGGCCGAGCAGTGCCGCAACCGGAAACAGGTGGGGCTGCGCAAGACGCACTTCGACGATATGCCGATCAAACCGCAGCGCGTCTACGAGGAGATGAACAAGGCGTTCGGACCCGATGTGCGCTACGTCAGCACCATCGGCCTCTCGCAGATCCAGGCGGCGCAGCTGCTGCACGTCTACCGGCCGCGGCACTGGATCAATGCGGGTCAGGCCGGACCGCTGGGCTGGACCGTGCCAGCGGCCATCGGTGTCGCCACCGCCGATCCCGAATCAACCGTGGTGGCGCTGTCGGGTGACTACGACTTCCAGTTCCTGATCGAAGAATTGGCGGTTGGCGCGCAGTTCAATATCCCGTACATCCATGTCGTGGTGAACAACTCGTACCTGGGCCTGATCCGTCAGGCACAGCGGGCCTTCGATATGGACTACTACGTGCAGTTGGCCTTCGACAATATCAACAGCCCGGAGCTGGTCGGGTACGGCGTCGATCATGTGAAGGTCGCGGAAGGCCTGGGCTGCAAGGCGATTCGGGTATTCGATCCGGCCTGGATCGGTCCCGCACTGGATGAGGCGAAGAAGCTCGTCGCCGAATTCCGGGTGCCGGTGGTCGTCGAGGTCATTCTCGAACGCGTCACGAATGTGTCGATGGGACTCGAGATCGACAATATCGTCGAATTCGAGGAACTGGCCCAGTCCGCCGCCGACGTGCCCACCGCGACCGCACAGCTGGACTGAGCGTCATGGCTCGAGTCCTGATCGCGTCCGACAAGTTCAAGGGGTCGTTGACCGCCGCTCAGGTCGGTGCCGCGGTCCGCACCGGCATCCACCGCATTCGGCCCGATACCGAGGTGTCGGTGGTGCCGATCGCGGACGGTGGGGACGGCACCGTCGCCGCCGCCTTGGCCGCCGGGTACGGGGCGGTGCCGGTGACCGCGCCCGGACCCACCGGCGAACCGGTGAGCACGGCATATGCCCGCCGCGACGATATCGCCGTGGTGGAGTTGGCGGATGTATCCGGACTCGTGCGACTGCCGGGCGGTGAGTTCGCGCCGATGACCGCGACCAGCCGGGGCACCGGTGAGGTCATTGCCGCGGCGATCGAGGCCGGATGCCGCCGGGTGCTGCTCGGCATCGGCGGTAGCGCTGGCACCGATGGCGGCGCCGGACTGCTGCGGGCGCTCGGTGCGCGGCTGCTCGATGCCGACGGGGCCGAAATCGGTGACGGCGGTGCGGCCTTGGCGCGGCTGCACACGATCGACCTTGCGAAGGTGCGGGAACGGCTGGCCGGGGTCGAAATCACCGTCGCCTGCGATGTCGACAATCCGCTCACCGGTCCGCGCGGTGCGGCGGCCGTCTACGGTCCGCAAAAGGGCGCCGATGGTGACCAAGTGGCGGCGCTGGATGCGGCGCTCACGCATTGGGCCGACTGTGTCGCGGCCGCAACCGGCACCGATCTGCGTGATCGTGCGGGTGCCGGTGCGGCGGGCGGGGTCGGATTCGCCGCTGTCACCGTGCTCGGTGCTCGGCTGCGTCCCGGGATCGAATTGGTGCTGGAGCTGGTCGGTTTCGGCGAACGGGTGGCCGGTGCGGATCTGGTGGTGACCGGGGAGGGCATGCTCGACGAGCAGACCCTGTACGGCAAGGCACCGGCTGGTGTCGCTACCGCCGCGCGGTTTTCCGGTGTGCCGGTAGTCGCCGTCTGTGGCCGGAATGTGCTGCCCACCGAGCGATTGCGTGCTGCGGGGTTCGCCGCCGCATACGCCCTTGCCGATATCGAACCGGATATCGCGCGCTGCCTCGCGGAGGGTGAACTGCTGCTCGAGCGGCTGGGTATGCGGATTGCCGCCGAACATCTGGCGCCGGATCCGATGACCGAGCGGCCATCTGCCGGGCGCCGGTCGCCGGACCAACTGTCGACAGACCATGCCGCCGAGCCGCGTCCGCAGCGCACGGTGGCGGACCTGGCCGATGACATTATCGCGGCCGCCTCCGACAACGGCGATGGCGCGAGGACCTTCGACGGGAGATTTCGATGAACAACGACAGAGTCGCGTGATGCGGAAAAACTCTGAGATCAAGACGATTTCACCGGTCCCCGCCCACCTGGATCTGGTAATCCGTGCGCAGCGGATCATCGGGACGTCGGGGGAGACCAGCGGCTCGGTCGGCGTGCGCGACGGCCGGATCGTGGCGGTCGAGCCGCTGGACTCCGCCTTGGCCGCCAAATCGGTTGTCGAACTGGCCGCGGACGAGGTGCTGCTGCCCGGTGTCGTGGATGCGCATGTGCACGTCAACGATCCGGGCCGCACCGCATGGGAGGGCTTCCCGAGTGCAACGAAGGCGGCCGCCGCCGGTGGTGTCACCACGATTATCGATATGCCGCTCAACAGCATTCCGCCGACCTGCGATCTCGCGGCACTCGAGGTCAAGCGCAAGACCGCGCGGGATCGGGTGTACGTCGATGTCGGGTTCTGGGGCGGGGCGATCCCGGGGAATGTGGCGGATCTGCGCCCGCTGCAGGATGCCGGTGTATTCGGCTTCAAATGCTTTCTGCTGCACTCCGGCGTCGACGAATTCCCGGCACTGGACGCCACCGGGCTGGAGCTGGCGATGCGCGAGATCCGATCGTTCGACGGACTGCTCATCGTGCACGCCGAAGACGCGCATGCGATCGAGCACGCACCGATTCCAGAGGGGGACAAGTACTCCGGATTCCTGCGTTCGCGTCCGCGCGGTGCGGAGAATCTGGCCGTCGCTCAGGTGATCGAACTGGCTCGCTGGACCGGCTGCCGCGTGCATATTCTGCACGTATCGAGTTCGGATGTGCTGCCGATGATCGCCTCGGCCCGCCGCGATGGCGTCCGGATCACCGCCGAAACCTGTCCGCACTATCTGTCGTTCGCGGCCGAGGAAATTCCGGACGGGGCAACACAATTCAAATGCTGCCCGCCGATCCGTGAGAGCGGCAATCGCGAGCTGCTCTGGGCCGGGTTGCGCGATGGCACCATCGACATGGTGGTCTCGGACCACTCGCCATCGACCGCGGACCTGAAGTGTTTCGACACCGGTGACTTCGCCCGCGCGTGGGGCGGGATCTCCTCACTGCAGCTCGGCCTTTCGGCCGTATGGACCGAGGCGCGCCTGCGCGGGTTCACCCTGGTCGACCTCGCCCGCTGGATGAGCCGAGCACCGGCCCGATACGCCGGTCTGCGCCACAAGGGTGCCATCGAGGTCGGCTACGACGCGGATTTCTGCGTCTTCGCACCCGATGATGCCTTCGTTGTCGACGCACACCGCCTGCACCACAAGAACGCCGTCACGCCGTACGCGGCCCGCCCGCTGGCGGGTGCGGTGCGCGGTACCTGGTTGCGCGGCAACCGAATCGATATCGACGACGAGCCGCAGGGGCGGCTCCTGGCCCGAGGAGAAGTATGACCGATCGAACCGCCCCCGCCTTCACCCGACTGCCCGATCTCGCCTCCCGCGCGCTCGCGGGCAGTGTGGTCTACGCCAATGACGAATTGTTCGCCGAACGGGAGAACCTGATCCGGCCCGGCCGTGCGGTTTTCAGCACCGAGGACTTCGGCCACAAGGGCAAGACCTACGACGGCTGGGAGACCCGCCGTCGTCGCGAGACCGGCAACGACTATGCGCTGATCCGGCTCGGTGTGCCCGGTCGGGTGCACGGTGTCGTCATCGATACCGCCTGGTTCATCGGCAACTATCCGCCCTTCGCCTCGGTCGAGGCGACCAGTGTGGAGGGACAGCCGTCCCCGGCCGAACTGCAGCAGGCCGATTGGGTGACTTTGGTCGCGAAGTCCGAAATCGAGGGCAATACCGATAACTTCTTCGAGGTCACCGACGAGCGTCGGTTCACCCACGTGCGGCTCTCGATCTACCCGGACGGCGGCGTCGCCCGCTTCCGGGTGCACGGCACCGCGCTGCCGGATCCCCGTTTCCTCAGTGGCACAGTCGATCTCGCCGCAGTAGAGCACGGCGGCCAGGTCGTCGACTGCTCGAATATGTTCTTCTCCGCGCCGACCAATATCCTGTTGCCGGGCCGGTCACGGCAGATGGACGAGGGCTGGGAGGGCGCGCGCCGCCGCGACTCCGGCAACGATTACGTCAGCGTGCGGCTCGGCGCGCGCGGTGCGGTGCGGCGCGTGGAGATCGACACCTCGAATTACGTTGGCAATGCGCCGGGTTGGGCGGTGCTGCGCGGTGCGGACGTCGCGTCCGGCGCGGATCTCGACGATCCGTCGAGTTGGACCGAATTGCTGCCGCGGACCCGGCTGCAACCCGACGCCCGCCACTTCTTCCGGATCGGTGCGGGCGAGCCGGTCACCCATGTGCGACTCGATGTCTATCCCGACGGCGGCGTGGCCCGACTCCGGGTCCACGGTGAGATCGATCCGGCCACCTTGGTCGCCGATGCCGTCGCCTGGCTCGACGCCCTCCCGGAACCGCATGCGCTTCAGGTGCTCGCCACCGATGGCGGGTTGGCTCACGACGATGCGAGGAAGTTGCTCGCGCAACGCCCCTTTGCGAGTCCCGATGCAGTTCCGTCGGCTGTGATCGACGCGCTCCTCGCACGGTAGTCGCGGCGGGAGCGGCCGCAGCGCCCATTCCCGAGCCGAATCGATATGGTGACGTCGGCACGGGAATGGGCGCTGAGCCCGAAGCGCTCCGGACCGGCCCGACCATCTGGACAACCCCGAGCACCCGGACCAGGGCGTGGTCCGAAATCCGCTGGCGATCGGGGCCGAGTTGATCTAGCGTTCGCCGCATGGTGCGCGATGATGGGTCGGCTGATCGGCAAGCCATTGCCGCGGCGGCCGTGGCGGTGGTGCTGTGGGCTTCGGCCTTCGTCTTCATTCGCGCAGCGGGACACGATTTTTCGCCGGGCGCGCTGGCGTTGGGGCGATTGCTCGCGGCCTCGGTCACGCTCGTCGCCGTGCTGGTCATCAGAGGGGAGGGCCTGCCGGTTCGAGCCGCATGGCCGGGCATCATCGTCTCCGGGGTGCTGTGGTTCGGCGTCTATATGGTGGCGTTGAACTGGGGGGAGCGCAATGTCGACGCCGGGACCGCGGCGATGGTCGTCGGCATCGGACCGGTATTGATCGCGGTACTGGGCGGTTTGGTGCTGCGGGAGGGCTTTCCGGCCCGGCTGATGGCGGGTATGGCGGTCTCGTTCGCGGGCACGATCGTGGTCGGATTGTCGACCACCGACGGCGGTGGCGCCGCGGTGCTCGGTGTCGTGCTGTGTCTGATCGCCGCGATCGTCTGGGCCGCATCGACCATCGCGCAGAAGCCCGCGCTCGCGAGCGCATCCGCCTTGCAGGTGACCACCTTCGGCTCCGTCATCGGAACGATCGTCTGTCTGCCGTTCTCCGGGCAACTGATCACCGAGGCCGCCGCAGCACCAGTGTCATCGACGCTGAGTCTGGTGTATCTGGGCGTCTTCCCGACGGCATTGGCGTTTACCACCTGGGCCTACGCGTTGGCGCGCACCACCGCAGGAAAGATGGGCGTGACCACCTATGTCGTTCCCGCACTTGTTGTTGTGATGTCGTGGATCGCGCTCGACGAGGTACCTGGCCCGCTGACCATCGTCGGCGGCGTGCTGTGTCTGGCGGGTGTAGCGATTACCCGGGCTCGTCCACGCGTCGCCGCGCCCGTCGATCCCGAGGCTGCCGAAACTACTGCGTGAATCGCAGATGCCGGGCACCGGAAGGTCCGATCGGAGCTCGGCGCGTGTTCGGTCACGTGAGCGGTGGTTGCGGGGCAGAATCGACGGTTGTGGACACTTCTGATCCCACCGTTGACCTGATGGACCGCGCACTGAGGCAGATGGGCGAAGTCATCGCGGCGATTCGCCCGGAGCAGGCGACACTGCCGACGCCCTGTACAGACTGGGATGTGCAGGCGCTCGTGCGCCACGTCATCGGGCAAGACCTGCGGAATTTCCTGGTCTCCGTGCGCGGCGAGATGGCCGATTGGGCGGCCCCGCCCGAGGAACTCGGACCGGACTGGGCGGCGCAGTTCCGCGCCGCGGCCGCACCGGTGCTCGATACCTGGCGCTCCGCCGATCTGGACCGCCCGGTCTCGGGGCCCGGCGGCCGGGAAGCCCCACTGCGCAGTCGTGCCGACCAGCAGCTGACCGAATTGGCCATGCATGCCTGGGATCTGGCCCGCGCGACCGGCCAGGACCGGGAACTGGATCCGCACATCGCCGAACACGGCCTGGCCTGGTCGCATACCATGCTGCGCCCCGAATTCCGCGGTCCCGATAAGGCCTTCGGCCACGAGGTGCCCGTCCCCGCCGACGCGCCCACGTACGAACGACTCGCCGGTTGGTTCGGCCGCGATCCCGAGTGGAAGTCGCCCGGCGCGGCGGGCTGAGCACCGCGCCCAGTGCGCAGCCGTGCTGGTCTATCGAGCCAGCGCAATAGGTAGCTCGAACGCGCCACGGTGCCGAAATCCGAAGCGCTACTGGGTATTCCGCGCATCGCATGCGAAGGTCGCGGTGGCGCGGGCGATGAACAGCCGATCGAGCGCACGCTTCCTGCGATAGTGCGGTGCCGCGCAGACACGCCGTTCCAGCGGTGCCGAACACTGGGTGTGGTGAAGATCTCGGAATGTGCTGGTCATCTGGCCGAGGAGGTGCAAGGCTTAACCGGTGACACATCCTCCGGATACAGCGTCGGTGGGGGCGGATCCCGCGACCGACAAGCTCGACCTCGCGGTCTTCAAGGTGGCAGGGGTGGTCGTGCTCGGCGCGATCATGTCCATCCTCGACATCACCGTGGTGACCGTCGCGATCCCGAAGTTCCAGAACGAATTCCACACCACCACCGCGATCGCGGCCTGGTCGATGACCGGCTACACGCTGGCCCTGGCCAGCGTCATTCCGCTCACCGGATGGGCGGCGGACCGATTCGGCACCAAGCGGCTGTACATGCTCGCGCTGACGCTGTTCGTGCTCGGCTCGGTGCTGTGCAGCCAGGCCTGGAGTATGGAATCGCTCATCGGCTTCCGCGTGGTCCAGGGCCTGGGCGGCGGCATGCTGATGCCGCTCGGCATGACGATCATGACCCATGCGGCGGGTCCGCAGCGGATCGGCCGGGTGATGGCGGTGCTCGGTGTGCCGATGCTGCTCGGCCCGATCTGCGGCCCGATCCTGGGCGGCTGGCTGATCGATAGCCACGGCTGGAAGTGGATCTTCCTGATCAACCTCCCGGTCGGCGTCGTCGCTCTGATCCTGGCCTTCGTCGTATTCCCCGCCGACAGGCCGGAACCGTCGGAATCCTTCGATTTCCTCGGTATGCTGCTGGCCTCGCCCGGTTTGGCACTGTTCCTTTTCGGTGTCTCGTCGATTCCGGGTGAGGGCACGGTCATCGCGGCCAAGGTACTCATACCCGCCGTCATCGGCCTGGTGCTCATGGTGCTGTTCGTGCTGCACGCGCTGCGTATCGAACATCCGCTGATCGATCTGCATCTGTTCCGCAACCGGTCGCTGACCTTCGCGGTGCTCACCATGGTGCTGTTCGCGACCGCGTTCTTCGGCGCCGGTCTGCTACTGCCGACCTACCTGCAGCAGGTGCGCGGTGAGACGGCCATGGCGGCCGGTCTGCTGATGGCGCCGCAGGGCCTCGGCGCGATGTTGACCATGCCGATCGCGGGTCGACTCGTCGACAAGATCGGTCCCGGCAAGATCGTCATGACCGGCATCTCGCTGCTTTCGCTCGGCACGGTGTTCTTCGTGCAATTGAAGGCCGATACGCCGTATTCGTTCATGCTCGGCGCATTGTTCGTCATGGGACTCGGCATGGGCTGCACCATGATGCCGATCATGACCGCGGCGATCCAGACGCTGACCCATCAGCAGGTCGCCCGTGGTTCGACACTGATGAACATCATCAACCAGTCCGCCGGATCGATCGGCACCGCAACCATGTCGGTGGTACTCAGCAGCCTGCTGAACCGGCAAACATTCGCCAAACCTGCGATCGCGTCGAATTACGATCCATCGATCGCGGCCAAGCTGCCGCCGGGTGCGGTCGATACGGGATTGAGCCAGGCCGCGTCGGCATTCAGCCACACTTACATCGTGGCGCTGGTACTCATCGTGCTGACCCTGATTCCTGCGTCGTTCCTGCCGCGTACCAAGCCGAAGGCGGATGCGGTGGCGGAGGCACCGGCACTGGTCCATTAGTCGCGGGCTCCGAGTTCGCCTGGGTGCCAGGCGAACTCGGAGCTACCGCTGGGCCGCGTGCAGAAATTCCAGGACGAGGGGGCTCGCGGTGTCGCGGAATTCGTCGAAATAGGCGTGCCGCGCGCCCGGGATCAATGCGAGCCGAGCGCCCGGTATGCGCTCCACCAACAGCGGCGCGTTCGCCGCGGGATTGAATCGGTCGTCGGTCCCGTGTACGACCAGCGTGGGAACCGCGATATCCGGCAGCACATCCCATGCGTCGTGCTTATTGCTCGCGTAGAGATGCCTGCGTTTGGCGTAGGCGGGCATCTCCGGATCGCCGAGGGTATTGAACGGGCCGAATGTGCTCGCCAGATACCCGGGCGTGTACATCAATTCCAGCAGCGCCTGCCGTACCGCCGCCGGATCGGCCTCGGACAGCGACTTTCGGACCCCGGCGCCACGTTCCACCGCGTGCCGACCACCCGGCGAGGTGCAGCCGAGCACCAGCGTATGGACCCGATCCGGAAATCGCGCGGCCAGCCACTGCGCAACCCGCCCACCCATCGACGTGCCGTACACGGCGACCCGGTCGATGCCGAGATCGTCGAGCACCGCGATGGCATCCTCGGCGAATCCCATGGTGCTGTACCGGATATCCGGCTTATCGCTGTCGCCGGTGCCGCGATAGTCCAGCGAGACGGTGCGATACGCGGTCTCGAAGTCCGTACGGATCCCGTCCCACCAGTGGTGGTTGTTCGCCTGTCCGCCGAGCAAGAGCAGCGGCGAGCCGACACCGGCGGTCTGATACGCGATCCGCGCGCCATCCGCGGCCTTGGCATACGGCATGGTGCGAACTCCCCTCAGCCGTAGAGTGCGACGAAGCGCTCCAGCGAGCGCTCGATATCACCCTTGAGCGCACGGGCGACGCCGGAACCGATCGGACCGAACAGCGGCGCGCCGCCCAGATCGATATCGACGGTGACCTCCGAGCCCGCGCCCTTCGGGGCGACGAGCAGTTCGAGCTTGAACTTGGTGCCGCCCTTGCCCGCGCCGCTCAATGCCAGTCGCCGGGGCGGTTCGGCGGCCTTGACGGTCCAGGTCACCCGATTGCGCAACCCCTTGACCGAGGCGACGCCGATGAGTTGGGTGCCGACGGTGAGTTCGGCGGGCACCTCATTGCGCCACGCCTCGTGCATGGTGAGCCATTTGTCGAGCTCGCTCAGATCGGAGGTGTGCGACCAGGCCTCCTGTGGGGTGATCGGCACATCGACGGACACCTTCAGCTTTGCCATTCGCGCATGGTATCCGGTACCTGCGGTTCGCTATACGTGGGCACGTGC
This sequence comes from Nocardia sp. NPDC005998, assembly GCF_040614395.1. Taxonomy (NCBI): domain Bacteria; kingdom Bacillati; phylum Actinomycetota; class Actinomycetes; order Mycobacteriales; family Nocardiaceae; genus Nocardia; species Nocardia sp. NPDC005998. The sequence goes on from NZ_JBEXUI010000008.1 coordinate 146,787, forward strand.
GGCATCGACGATAGCGATCGGCTACTGCGCCGCTCGCGCGATGGCCCTGCACGGGTGAAATTCGTGCAGGCCAAGGGATCCGGAAGGCGGCGTGCGAAATGGCCGGGGGCGCTGGCGGTTCGAGGAATCGGAATGTGGTTTTCGGATCGAGAGAGACTTCGCTGCGATGCTGCTACTGTGGGCGGGTCGTCGGGTGCTGGGCAGTCGGCTCGGCTCGATCCGTTCGGTCGGTGGTTCCCTGGAATCACTTGCCCTGCGGGCACTCTGGGGCGGTACTGGTGTGCGTGCGGTCGTGGCCGCAAAGGTGCTCCGGTACGCCGACGTGGCCGCATTCGACGAGTGTTATTCCTGGTCGGCGTCGCGAGAAAGGCGAAACAAACCGCTGCGACACCGGCTGTCGCAACGACGAGAGAGCTGATGAATCAAGATATCGCCGTGGTGCTTTCATGGATCCTCGCCCCCGCTCTCATTATTGCCGTGGCGGCGGCGGTGTATATAGCGCAATACGCGAAACAACAACGGGCCAGAGCCGAGACTCTCAGTAGGGAGAGCCGCGCGCACGAGGAGATTCTCGAGCACTTCGCCGGAAAGACTCTTCCGGCGATGTCGGAGGCGGTGCGCCGCTTCGAGGCGCCGGTGTCGGCGATCGAGGTGCCGACGGGGCTGGAGAATTCCCGCTTCGCCCAGTGCCTGCAGTGGGTCTCCGAGCGCTTCGCCGATGACCTACGGGTCGTGCAGTCCGAGACGCACGAGCAGGTCGTCCGCGAGTCCGACGACAAGGCCCAGCAGGTCGTCCAGACGACCCAGGACGCCACCCGCGCCGAGGTGGAATCCGCCTCGCGGGCGGCGACCAGTGCGGCGGTGCGCTCCTTCGGCACCTCCGTGGTCAGCCTCGGCGCCGACGTCAGTCAGGTGGTGAGCGCCGCGTTGCGCGAGCACCGCGACGACGAGGTCTACGCCACCCTCACCCGCATCGACCACACCGTCCAGCAGATGCTGCGGCAGGCCCAGTCGTATGTGATCGTCTGTGGTGGTCTGCCGGGTCGGCGCTGGCCGGCGCAGTCGCTCACCGATGTCGTCGGTGGTGCGATCGGACGTGTTCGCGACTATCTGCGGGTGCGCCCTGCGCAACTCGACCGCACCGTGATCAGCCGTGCGGTGGAGCCGTTGGTGCACACCCTGGCCACCCTGCTCGACAACGCGCTGCGCTACTCCCCGCCAACGTCTTTCGTCGACGTGAGCTTCCAGGAGGGCCACCACGGCGTCACCGTCATCATCGACGACGCCGGTGTGCGGATGAACGCCGAGCAGATGGAAGAGGCCAGGCAGGTGCTCGCCAACGAGCGCCCGATCGACATCCACCAGCTCGGCCCGTCGCCGCGCGTCGGCTTCCCCGGCATCGCGGCACTGGCGCGGCGTTACGGGTTCACCGTCTACATCGATGGCCCGAACATCTACGGCGGCATGCGGGCCATGGTCTACATCCCCGAGGCGCTGCTCGTCACCGCGCCCAGGACCGTCGCCGAACCGGCCGCGCCCACTGTCGCGCCCGCCCCGGCGCCGAGCGCCAACGAGAAGCCCTTCGAACTGTCCCCGGTTCCGGTCTTGGCCGGGGTGAGCGAACAACCCGCCGAGAACGAGGAATTCGCTGTGCACGAGATCACGAGTGGTGGCCTACCCAAACGACGCCGCAGAGCGGTGGCACCGGTACCGGCCGCCAATGCGGGCACTGAATCCGACGCGGGACAGGCTCGCCCGGAGATCGCCTCCGCATGGCAGACGGGTTCCAAGAGCGGCCGTGAGGCCGCCGCCTCCGACAACAGCGAAGGGATGTCATCCTGATGAGCACAGTGACCGACAGCAGCAATAGGCTGGGTTGGCTACTCGAGGATCTCAGCAGTGTGCCCGGTGTTCGGTTCGCGGTGCTGCTGTCCGACGACGGACTGCGGATCGCGCACTCCGACGGTGTGACCAAGGACGATGCCGAGCGTTTCGCCGCGGCCGCTTCGGGTCTGCGCTCGCTGGGTAAGGCGCTCGGCGAGTTCTGCGGCGGTGTCGATAACGGCGTGCGGCAGAACATGACCGAGTACGACCAGGGCATGATCCTCATTACCGCCGCGGGGGATGGTGCGCTGCTCGGTGTTTCGACGACGCCGGAAACCGATATCGGGCTGGTCGCGCACCGCATGAACGAACTCGCCGGGCGGGTCGGGCACGAGTTAGGCGCCCAGCCGCGCGGGAGAGTTGAGGGCGGCCTGTCCTCATGACCAGGTCCCGGCGAGACCCCGACCTGGTCCGGGCCTATGTGCGCACCGGGGGACGAATCCGTCCCAGTCGTGAGCTGGACCTGGTCACCCTCGTCGTCGCCGCCAAGGACCCGGCACCTGGCGCGACACCCGACGCGCGCCAGGTCCTGAACCTCTGCAGCCGTCGCAGCGCGCTGTCCATTGCGGAAATCGCCGCATATCTAGACCTGCCGCCGTCCGTGGTGAAGATCGTCGTTGCCGATCTGCTGGACAGCGAACATCTGGCTACTCCTACCCCGGCCGAAACCATGCCGGAGATCACCCTGCTCGAGGAGGTACTCAATGGGCTCCGTGCTCTCCCGGCCTGAGCGCAATGTCGACTATGTGCCGGAGACCGTGACACGGTCGGTAAAGCTCCTGGTAGCAGGCAATTTCGGCGTTGGCAAAACGACGTTCGTGAACAGCGTCTCCGAGATCCGGCCGCTGCGCACCGAGGAGACGATCACCGAGGCCAGTGTCGGCGTCGACGATATGGCCGGACTGCCCGGCAAAACCGAGACCACCGTGGCCATGGATTTCGGGCGCATCACGCTGAATCCCACACTCGCGCTGTACCTGTTCGGCACGCCGGGACAGCGGCGCTTCGTCCCGCTCTGGGAGGAGTTGGCCCGCGGTGCGCTCGGCGCGCTGGTCCTGGTGGACACTCGGCGCATCGAGAAGGCCGATGAGGTGCTCTCGGTCCTGGAGGAGCGCGGTGTGGCATATTCGGTGGCGGTCAACCAGTTCGAGGGCGCCACGCGCTATCCACTCGAGGAGATCCGCGATGCGCTGGACCTCGCACCGGATACCCCGCTGACCTCACTCGATGCTCGGCAGCGCAGCACCTGTCTGCGCTCGCTGATCACTCTTGTCGAATTCCTGTTCCATCGGCAGGAATCCCGGAGATAGCTATCGCATTGCAGCCCGATCGAACCCATTCCCGCCCGGTCGCCCTCGGGTCGCCGATCGATATCGATGGCCCGCGGGTGGCGCTCTACACCGAGGAATTCGCCGCCGATCCGCATCGGGCATACCGCGAAATGCGCCGCCAGTATGGATCATTGGTGCCGGTGGACCTATCGCCTGGTCTACCGGCCACTTTGGTGATCGGCTATCACACCGCCGTGCGAATACTCAATGATCCGGACCACTTTCCGGCCGATCCGCGCACCTGGCAGCAGCATGTTCCCGGCGAATGCCCGGTGCTGCCGATGCTGGAGTGGCGCCCGAATGCGCTGCGCAGTGCGGGATTGGAGCATTTGCGATATCGGCAGGCGAATGTCGCGAGCCTCGCCGAGGTCGATCTGCACGCGATGCACGCCATCGTCGAAGCGGCCGCCGTCCCGCTGATCAATGCCTTCTGCGGCGACGGCGCTGCGGATCTGATCAGCCAGTACGCATTTCCGCTCACCTTCCAGGTGCTCAATGTGATGCTCGGCTGCCCGGCAGAGATCGGCCAGCAGGTCGCCAGTGGGATGGCGGCGATCTTCGAGGGCGTGAACGCGGATAAGGGCAATGCGATGCTCTCCGACGCGCTGTTCGATCTCGTCACCCTCGAGCGCAAGAGCCCGGGCGACGATGTCACCTCGCGTCTGCTCGCACATTCCGCCGAGCTCACGGATGTGGAGATGATCCACCAGCTCGTCACCCTCTACGGCGCGGGTATCGAGCCGCAGCAGAATCTGATCACCAATACGCTGCTGCTGATGATGACCGACGACCGGTTCGCGGGCAATGTGCACGGCGGCAGCATGTCGACCCGCGATGCACTCGACGAAGTGCTGTTCACCGACCCGCCGCTGGCGAACTACTGCGTCTCCTACCCTAGACAGCCGATCCTGATCGACGATGTCTGGCTACCCGCGCATCAACCGGTCGTCATCAGCATGTCCGGGTGCAATAACGACCCAGCCATCGGGGTAAGCGAATTCGGGCCCAACCGTTCGCATCTGGCTTGGAGCGTGGGACCGCATGCCTGCCCGGCGCGGTCGGTCGCCTATCTGGTCGTCCAAGACGCCATCGATCAGCTGCTCGACGCGCTTCCCGAAATGCGTTTGGCGGCAAAGCCCGAAGAACTCACTTGGCGGCCGGGGCCTTTCCATCGGGCCCTGGTATCCCTACCTGTCACCTTTCCCAAATCCCCTCCGCTAGCCATGCTTTAAGGAGATTTCTGTGGATCAACACCCTATTACCCTGGATCCGACGGGAACCGATATCCAGGGCGAATCGGCGCGCCTGCGTGAGTGTGGGCCGGTGGCGCTGGTGGAACTGCCCGGCGGTGTGCGGGCCTGGTCGGTAACGGATGCGGGGCTGCTGAAGAAGCTGCTGGTCGACCCGCGGGTGTCGAAGGACGCGAGCCAGCATTGGCCAGCATTCATCAATGGCGAGATTCCGCACGACTGGCCGCTTTTCCTGTGGGTCGCGGCCAACAATATGTTCACCGCCTACGGTGCGGACCACAAGCGGCTGCGCAAGCTGGTCGCGCCCGCGTTCACCCACCGTCGCACCGAGGCGATGCGCGCGCAGATCGAGCGGATCACCGAGGAACTGCTCGCCGGACTCGCGACGACGCCTGCGGGCGAATCGGTTGATCTGCGTGAGGCTTTCGCGTATCCGCTGCCGATTCAGGTCATCTCCGAATTGATGGGCGTGCCCGAAGAACTCAATCCGGGCCTGCGTAAATGCGTCGACGGTATTTTCGACACCTCACTCGGTCCGGAGCAGTCGCAGGCCAACTACATGGAGATGTATCGCATTCTCGGTGAATTGGTGGCGTATCGGCGCGACAATCCTGGCGACGATATGACCAGTCTGCTGATCTCACATCGCGACGAGGAGGACGGATCGCAGCTCACCGAGCAGGAATTGATCGATACGTTGCTGCTGGTCATCAGTGCCGGGCATGAGACCACGGTCAACCTGCTCGACCAGGCGATCTTCGCGCTGTTGACCAATCCGGAGCAGCGCGCCGCGCTGGGCGAGGAGCGGGCGACCTGGGCCGATCTGGTCGAGGAGGCATTGCGGGTGGAGGCGCCCGTAGCACATCTGCCGCTGCGGTTCGCGGTCGACGACATCGAGGTCGACGGGGTGCATATCGCCAAGGGGGAGCCGATTCTCCCCTCGTACGCGGCCGCCAACCGTGATCCGAAGGTCCACGGTGACACCGCCGATCTGTTCGATGTGGCGCGAGACAATAAGGAGCACTTGGCTTTCGGGTACGGTGCGCACCATTGTCTCGGTGCGCCGCTGGCTCGGCTCGAAGCGCTGGTGTCGTTGCCCGCGATCTTTTCACGGTTTCCGAATATGCGGCTGGCAGCGGATCCGTCCGAGTTGGGGAGCGTGGTCAGCTTCATCTCCAATGGGCATGCCAGGCTGCCGGTGACGTTGGTGTAGTCGCCGGTACGAGTCAGCGCAAAGCGTCGAGGCGGCCCTGCTTTCGGGCCTGGGCCAGCCCGCGGCGGGCCATGAAGCCGTTGGCCAGCAACAGGAGTGTCTTGTTCGGAGGTGCGATGAATCCGGATCGGGTGTGCGGGGCGTAGGTCGCGTCGGTGCCGTCGACTTCGATCCAGCCGGTGTGCTGGCGGCATTCGAGTCCGACGAGTTGCGGACGATAGGTATGCGTGAGCAGACCCGCGCGGCGACCGCCCTGGGCGACTCCCGCTGGGACCGTGAGGCTTATGCCCGCCGAACTCGAATCGCCGACCCGCACCGGGACCACGGCCGGATAGCCGTCGGACTGTCGATAGGCGAGCAGCCGATGCGGCAGTTTCGCGGCGCTCGCCGCGGCCTTGGCGCTGTCCATCCGCGGGCCGGTGCCTTTCGCCGGTGGCTTCTGGGCGTCCGCGGTATCGGGTAGCGGTTCGCCGTATACCTCTGGTTCGCCGGTCGCATCCAGGTTCGGCCACGCGATGATCCGGGTGACCGTGACCGTCACCAGTACTCGGTCGGCGTAGTACGCACTGAGCCAGCGATCCCAGAATCGTCCGCGTCGCGGTGCGCCGAGATACGGCGTGGCCTGTTCACCGATTCGGTCCAGGACGGTCTGGTCGGGCTCGGCATCGAAGGTCGCCAGGCCCTGTACTACGACGAAGCGCTGATTGGCCGGATCGCCCAACCCGTGCTCACGCGCATGGTATGCCAGCGCGACCTTCGGCTCCCGTTTCATCCGATCCAGCTTGCGGCCGAAGCCGAGTGAGGTCGTGAACCCGACCGTCCCCAACTCCCGATCCCGCAACCCGATCGGTGACACCGCGGTCACCACCGCCCCACCCGCCGGAGTGATGTAGGCCAATCCAGCGGTGAGGTCACCGCGCAGGACATCGTCGATATCATCCGGCCACGTAACTGCCATGGCCGCACATTACCCGATCCGTGGCTCATGTGGCCTATGTGAAACTAACCCGGCTTCAGTTGCTCTGCACCGCGATTCGGATGCCGAGGGCGACCATGAACGTGCCCATGGTGGCATCGATCGCGCGGCGGACGGACCGGCGATCGAGTACGTGGCGCAGAGCGCCGACACCGACTGCGAGCAGCGAGAACCAGGCCAGGCAGACGGTTGCGGTGACGATGCCCGCTTCAAGAGTGTCCAGGGTGCTGGGCTCAGCGGGCAGGAACTGCGGCAGCAAGGCGATGAAGAAGACCGCCACCTTGGGGTTCAGCAGATTGCACAGCAGGCCCTGGCGAAATGCGTGGGCCGTGCCACGCGATTTCAGCTCCGGCGTCTCGACCGGATAGTTCCCCCGCCGCGCGGCCAACAGCGCCCGCAGCCCGAGCACGGCCAGATACCCAGCACCGATGAGCTTGAGCACGGTGAACGTCACTGCTGATGCGGCCAATACCCCCGCGATCCCGACCGCGGTCACCATCGACCACACGAACACCCCCAACGCGATCCCAACCGCACTGGCAACCCCCACCCGCCGTCCCGAAACCGCGGCATTGCGCGTCACGATCACAAAATCCGGCCCTGGCGACATACTCCCCACCAGCATCACCCCACCGAGCACCAGCACCTGCGCAGTCGACATCATCCAGCCAGTCTAGGAATGCGGACCGAGCCGAGCACCTGTGGGGCGACGGGGTGGGACAACGGCTTGTCTCGAAATTATTCTCATAATTAGTTCTGCTTGCCGAGGTGTCGGTAGAGGGTGGCGCGGGAGATGGCGAATTCGGCGGCGATTTCGTCGATGGGTCGGCCGGAATCGCGCATGTGGCGGGCGGATTCGACCATTTCGGTGGTCATGGCGCCTGGGCGGCCGCGGCGGATCGGGTGGGTGGGGGAGTCCGGGATCGGTGGTGATCGGTGGGCGGGGGCGTGGTGGGCGGCCGGAGCGCCGAGTAGGCGCCGGGCGCCGTCGAGGACGGCCGCGCGGAGTTCGTCGGTCGGACGGTCGGCGAAGATGACCACCGGGTCGCTGAGTGCCGCGTAGACCTGCGCCGCACGGACTCTGGTGGTGAAATCGGCGTCGGGGCCGGCGATCAGGTCCTGCGCGGACAGCGCGATGGTCCGCAATCGCGCGAAGGTCGCCTCGTCATTGGATAGCGCCTGGTCCTGCATGTGCATTCGCAACAGTTGACCGTGTGCGAGCCATACATCGAGCAGTCCTGCCACCACCGCCCAGCATTGCGACCGCGCATCGCGCTGGTGGCCCGCGGCTTCGAGCACCGCCTCGCTGTCGGCCAGCAAGGGCTCCACGAGCGCGGCGACGATATCCCTCTTGCTCGGGAAGTGATACAGCACTGCGGTTTTCGTGAGCCCGACCCGCTCGGCGATTTCACGCACGGAGACCGCGTGGTATCCGCGTTCGGCGAAGAGGTCGAGCGCGGATACCAGGATGCGGGCACGTGAATCGTCGGCCATGGTGACCGATCCTACCCCTTGACTGACCAACGGTCAGCGCCGTACAGTACTGACCATCGGTCAGTCGATTTCGAGACAGGGAGTGGGCAATGCGAAACGAGCAGGTTTTGATCTCAGGTGCGAGCATCGCCGGGCAGACATTGGCGTATTGGCTTGTGCGACACGGATTCCGGCCGACAATTGTCGAACGGGCAGCCGGCCTGCGGGTCGGCGGCCAAGGGGTGGATGTGCGCGATCAGGCGATCGAGGTCGCCGAGCGCATGGGCATCATGTCGCAGCTCCGCTCGGCCGCCGCCGACGTCACCGGCATGCAGTTCGTGAACGTCACCGGCGATCCCATCGCCCGCGTGGACACGCAGAAGATCAAGGACAAATACGACAGCGCCGAGGTGGAGATCATGCGCGGCGATCTCGTCCGGATCCTGCACGACAGCAATGCCGGTGTGGAATACCTTTTCGGCGATTCGATCCAGGCCCTCGACCAGGACGACGACGGTGTCACCGTCACCTTCGAGCACGGTCCGCGACGGCGATTCGACCTGGTGATCGGTGCGGACGGCCTGCATTCGACCGTCCGGCGGCTGGCCTTCGGCCCGGAGCGGGACTTCGTCCGCCACCTGGACCACTACTTCGCCTTCGGCAATGCCGATGCGGCGCTCGGACCCGACCGCTGGGTCACCGTCTACAACACACCGGGTGCGATGTCCGGAATCTATCGGTCCGGCAACCACGCACAGGCCAAGGCCTACTTCATGTTCCGCAGCCCACTGCTCGACCTCGACCCGCGTGATGCGGCGGCGGCCCGCGCGGTGCTGGCCGACCGGTTCGGCAACGAATCCGCCTGGAACGTGCCAGCACTGCTCGACGGCGCACTGGCCGATCCGGAGTTGTATTTCGACTCGCTCGGCCAGGTCCATATGACGTCGTGGTCTGCCGGACGCATCGCCCTGGTCGGTGACGCCGCCTACTGCGCTTCACCCGTCTCCGGAGCCGGTGCCGAACTGGCGCTCGTCGGCGCATACCGGCTCGCCGGTGCCCTCGCCGCCGCGAACGGCGAGCACCACCAAGGCTTTCACGATTACGAGCAGAGCCACCGCGCACTGGTCGACCGCAAACAGCAGATCGGACCGAACCTTCGACTCATGGTGCCCAAGACCCGCCCGGGCATGGCGATTCGAAACGCCCTTACCCGCCTGTCCGTGCTGGAATCCATGGCGGGCATGGAACGCATCATGGCACCGAAGGCGAGCGACCCGCTGCCGGATTACCCACGGACGCAGCCCCTTTCACCCAGCACGATAGGCTGCTCGCGCTGAGAACCGGCGTAGGGTCCCGAGTATGGCGTTCTCAGTCGAGCGGTTCGACCACATTGTCATCAACTGTGCCGATGTCGAGGCAACCGCGGCGTGGTATGCGAAAGTCCTCGGCATGCGGGTGGCGACGTTCGGCCCGACCGGCCGCACCGCGCTGTACTTCGGCAATCAGAAGATCAACCTGCGACCGGTCGGCGCGCTCGCGCGCGACCCGAATTGGGTGACGGCTCGCACGGAAGCGGCAGGGTCGCAGGATCTGTGCTTCATCACCCGGGCCTCGCCGCGGCAGGTGCGAGATCATTTGGTGGACTGCGGAATTGAAATCACCAGCGGTCCGGTCACCAAATCGGGTGCGCTCGGTGACATGATCTCGCACTACTGCCGCGACCTGGATGGCAACCTCGTCGAGATCGCGGTCTACCCGGAGGGCGACTGAGGTCGCGAGTCAGCGGCGCAGGAATTCCAGGGTGGCGCGTTCGAAGGCCGCCTTGGCCTCGATCATGACCCAGTGTCCGCTGTTCGGAAAGACGTGCAGTTCCGCATTGGGGATCAGCCGCATCGGCACGAGCGCCATATCCGGCGGGCTGACGCGATCGTCGAGACCCCAGGTCAGCAGCGTCGGGCACTGCACCTTGTGCAGCATCGACCAGTACGGCGGAGTTTTCGAGTTCGCCAGGAACTTCTGCTGCATCGCCCAGGCCGCCGAACCGTACATCATCGCGGCGGTCTTCTGGGTGTCCGGATGCTGCGCGGCCTCCCAGCGTTCCTCGATGATCTCGTCGGTGATCACCGCGGGGTCGTAGACCATGCTCCGCAACCAGCGCAGCAGCTTGTCCCGATCGGGTTTGTCGGCGAATTCCTGCAGCAGCCGAATCCCTTCGCTCGGGCTGGAGCTGAAGATATTCGGGCCGATACCCCCGATGGTGACGAGTTTGCTGACCCGCTGCGGATGCTGGATCGCGAGGTTGGCCGCGACCACACCACCCATCGAGTTGCCGACCATGGCCGCCGATTCGATGCCGAGTCCGTCCATGAAGCGCAGCACCGCCGCGCCCGCGGTGAGCACGGGGTGCCCGTCCACCGCGTCGCTCACGCCGAAGCCGGGAAATTCGAGTATGTAGCAGTGGAAGTGCTCGGCGAAGACCGCGAGGTTGCCACGATAATTGCGCCACCCGTTCACACCGATCCCGGACCCGTGCAGCAGCAAGAGCGGCGGTCCATCGCCCGCCTCGTGATAGCGCAGCACCCCCTGATCGGTGCTGAGCTCCCGCTTCGTGCCTTCGTATGTCACGTCCATGAGATCACGTTAGAACACGTTCTAGATTGTGCAAAGCATGGGAACAGGCGGGTGAGCGTGAAAATCGGCGCGGTAGCACCGCAGCAGAAAACTGACCGTCTGGTATGTAATTGCGAAACGCTGGGCGATTCGCGGATATCGACGGCCGCTATGGGGTAACGATCGATGCAACCCACTGGCAACTCGCATCCGGCGCCGCACCAGGAGGACCGAATCATGAGCTACCGAACAATCACGATCGCCACGCTGTTCGGCGTCGCCGCTGTCACGCTGACCGGCGTCGCGCCGAACGCGAGTGCCGTTGTGACCCGGATGGGCGTCATGCCGGATTCGAATTACGGCCTGGCGACCAACTACGGCACCGACTGTGCGGCCACCGCCGAGGCCTATGTCGATAATGCGGCCGAGCCGGTTTCGTTCTACGACAACGGTGTACTGCTCGGCGTGGTCCGTCCGCTCGGCGGCATCGCGCTGTTCACCTGGTTTCCGGCGACCACCGGCCCGCATACGCTGAGCGCCGTCCAGGCCCCGGACGTCACGCCCATCGCGACGGTGGACGTCCGGGTCGGCACCGGTGTGCACGTCGGCTTCGCCTGCCTGGTCTTCGGCAGCTGAACTCAGCGGGTCCCTTCGGCTCCGCGCCGGGCCACCGAATCGATGGCGACCGATACGGCCAGCACCGTGCCGGTGACCATGAAACGCACCGACGAGTCGACGTTCAGCAGCAGCATGCCGTTCGTAATCGATTGGATGACAAGGATTCCCAGTAGTGCGGCATAGGCGCGCCCGCGTCCGCCGAAGAGGCTGGTGCCGCCGATGACCGCCGCCGCGATGGCATTGAGCAGTATGTCGCTGCCACCGGAACTCTGGTTGACGGCCACCAGGCGGGACGCCGCGAGGACGCCGCCGACCGTCGCGAGCGCGGAGCATCCGATGAATGCGGCGATGCGCACCCACGTCACATTGATTCCGGCGCGCCGTGCGGCCTCGGCATTGCCGCCGACGGCGTAGATGCGCCGCCCGAAGACGGTGCGCCGCAGCACCAGATCGACGGCCAGTACCAGTCCGCCGAAGATCACCAGGGTCAGCGGCACCCCGCGATCGGAATTCAGCACCACCACGGTGGCGGCCAGCAGCAATGCCAGCGCACCCGAACGCAGCGCGATCCACCCGGGAGCCGACACCGTCAGCTCGGCCATCGCCCGCTGCCGCCTGGTGCGCACACTCGCGACCAAGTGCCCACCCGCGAGCAGCACCACCAACAGCCACGCCAGCCACGGCGGCAGCCAGGTATCGCTGATCGTCGCGATCCCGCGATCGAACGGCAGATTGACGGTCCCTTCCTTGCCGAGCAGATACAGCATCAGTCCCTGCCAGCCGATCAACCCGGCCAGCGTCACCACGAAAGACGGCATGTTCAGCTGGGTCCGCATCACCCCGTGCAGCAGTCCGATCGCCGCGCCCACCGCGACTGCGGCGAGCACCGCGACCACCGGATGCCAGCCATGGTGCACATACAGTTGGGTCATCACCACGGCCGTCAGCCCGCTGACCGATCCGGCGGACAGGTCGATCTCACCGAGCAGCAGCACCAGCACGATGCCGAGTGCGATGGTGCCGGTCGCGGCCATCTGCAAGGCGAGGTTGGTGAGATTCTCCGCGGACAGGAAGTGCGCATTGAGACGGTTGAACACCACCGCGATGACGACGAGTCCGACCGCGACCGGAATGGATCCGACATCACCGCGGCGCAGCCGGTCCGCCGCCGCATCGGCCCATCCGCGAAACGGATTTCTTTGCAGCGCAGGTTGTTTCATGGCGAGCTCACTCATCACACGGCCCCCGTGATCGCGGCGACAATGGCCTCCTGACTGGCCTGCGCGGTCTCGAACTCACCGGCATTGCGGCCGAGACGCAAGACGACGACACGATCGCTGACGGTCCGGACATCGACCAGATTGTGCGAAATCAGCAGCACCGCGAGGCCGTGCTCGCGCAGTCGGCCGATCAGCGCGAGCACCTGCGCGGTCTGTTCGACGCCGAGCGCCGCGGTCGGTTCGTCGAGGATCACCATCTTGGGCTGCCCGAGCAGCGCCCTGGCGATCGCGACGGACTGCCGCTGCCCGCCCGAGAGCGCGGACACCGGCGCCCGCACATCCTTGATCTTCACATCCAGCGACCGCAGTAGATCCCGCGCGCTGCGCTCCATCGCGATTTCGGAGAGCACGCTGAACGTTCTTGTCTCCGTGCCGAGATGCAGATTGGCAACCACATCGAGGTTGTCGCACAGTGCGAGATCCTGAAAAACCGTGGTGATCCCGAGCGCCTGCGCATCCTGGGGCCGGGTGATCCGAACCGGGGCCCCGGCGAAGGTGATCTCCCCCTCATCGGCGATGATTGCCCCGGAGATCACCTTCACCAGCGTCGATTTGCCCGCGCCGTTATCACCGACGAGGGCGACCACTTCACCGGCCCGTACCTCGAGATCGGCACCGGCCAGTGCCTGTACCGCACCATAGCGCTTGACGATGCCGCGTGCGGCGAGAATCGTTGTCGCCGCACTCATTTGAGTCCCGCGGCCTGGCATGCCGCCGCGACATCGGGCGTGCAGATCTCGGCGACGGAGTAGAGGCCGTCCTTGACGATGGTGTCCTTCAGGTTGTCCTTGCTCACCGCGATCGCGTCCAGCAGGAACGAGGGGATCTTCGCGGAGCCGTTATCGGTTGCCGCTGGGGCCGCAGGCTTTTCGCCCTTGCCCAGCGCGACCGCGAGTTCGGCCGCCTGTTCGGCCTGGGCGCGATAGTTGAGATAGATGGTCATCGTCTGCTCACCGGTGAGGATTCGCTGTACCGCGGTGAGTTCGCCGTCCTGACCGGTCAGCGGGGGCAGCGTTGCATAACCCGCCCGCTTCAGGGCCGCGATCACACCGCTGGCCATGCCGTCATTGGCCGAGTAGACACCGACGATGGAATCCTTGCCAAGTGCGGTGATCGCCTGTTCCATCTCCTGCTGCGCCTTATCCGGCGACCAGTCGGGAGTATCGAATTCCCTGGCGACCTTCACCTTTCCATCCAGCGCCTGGTGTGCGCCCTGCTTGTAATCGCCCGCGCTCGGATCGGTCGGCGCGCCGTTGATCATCACCACCTGCCCCTTGTCGACGGTGCCGCGTTTGGTCAGCTCGGCCAGCAGGGCCTCGCCCTGCACCCTGCCGACCTTTACATTGTCGAAGGAGACGTAGTACTCGTAGCCGATGCCGGAGATCAGCCGGTCATAGGCGATCACCGGGATCTTCTTCTGCTTGGCCTGATTGACCTGTGGCGCAACGGCATCGGCGTTCACCGCGTCGAGCACGATGACATCGGCACCCTGGGTGAGCGCGGATTCGAACTGGCCCTGCTGCTTGGCCGCATCCTGATCGGCATTGAAGTAGAGCACCCGGCAACTCGCGCACAGCTGCCTGGTCTTGGCTTCGAACAGCGGCCGGTCGAAGGCCTCGTAGCGGGTGGTCTTGGATTCCGGGAGCAGAAGCGCGATCGTCGGGTTGTCGCCGCCCGACTTCGCGTCGCCGGTGCCGGAGCTACAGCCCGCAGCCAGGACGAATGCGGCTGCCGCCGCGGTGATGAGCAGAATTCGACGCATGAGAATCACCGTGCCGAGAGGGGATTGAAAGGTGCGCCCGGTTGAGCGTTGATAAGAAAGGTAGTTTACTAACCACGGGGTGTCCAGTGGTTACGCGGAGGAGGATCAGTGAGTAAGGTCGGCAATCCCCAACTGCTGCGCACAATGAACGAGCGGCTGCTGCTCGACCACCTCCGGCTGCACGGACCGTCCTCGCGCGGCGAGCTGGCCAAGGCGAGCGGACTGTCCAAACCCACCGTCTCGGCGGCGCTTTCGGGCCTGGAGGAGGCCGGATTGGTGCAGCTCGTCGGCTCGCTGAGCGGTCGGCCGGGCCCGACGACGGCGATCTACGACGTGAATGTGCGCGCCGGTGTGGTGGCCGGGGTCGATATCGGCCGCCACTGGGTTCGGCTCGCGATCGCCGATCTGCGCGGTGAATTCATCGCCCGCCGCGATATCCGCAATTCGGCCCGCTCGGCCGTCGACCTGGTGCGCCGGGTTCGCACGCTGGCGCACAAGGTTGCCAATGACGCCGGAATGGATTGGGCAGCAGTGGATTACGCGGTGATCGGCAGTCCGGGCGTGCTCAACACCGCCACCGGTCGGCTCGACTACGCCCCGAATCTGCCCGGTTGGGGCCGGTCCGGACTGGTCGGACAGTTGCGCGATGCGCTGGAAGTCGATTCGGCGATCGAGAACGACATCAATCTCGCGGCGGTCGGGGAACTCACCTACGGCGCGGGTGTCGGCGTGCGCAACTTCGTGCTGGTCTCGATCGGCACCGGCGTCGGTATGGGCATCGTGATCAATGGCGAACTCTATGTCGGCAGTACCGGCGCGGCTGGCGAGGTCTCGTTCCTGCCCGCCACCGAGGTCGACGCGGCACCCGATGACGCCCGGCACCGCGGGATGACCGAAACGGTGGCCGCCGCGGGCGGCGTCACCCGCACCGCGCGGCAGGCCGGGCTGAGTCCGGCGTCGGCGAAGGACATTTTCGCGGCGGCCGTGGCGGGTGAGGCGCGGGCGCGCTCGGTGGTCGAGGCCGAGGGGCGCCGCATCGGTGCGCTCATCACCGCGGTCGCGGCGATTCTGGACCCGGAACTCGTCGTACTCGGCGGCGGCATCGGCCACAATGTCGACCTGCTCGGCGACGCTATCGCCCGGCGCATGGCCGAACTCGGGCCGCTGCGTCCGCGCATTGTCGCCAGCACGCTCGGCGATGACGGCGTGCTCAGCGGTGCGGTCTCCCGCGCGCTCGATATCGCGCGGGACCGGCTCTTCGATCGGCGCGCACCGGGCGGGTGATGTGGGAGGTGGCCTCGG
Organism: Nocardia sp. NPDC005998; assembly: GCF_040614395.1. Lineage (NCBI taxonomy): Bacteria > Bacillati > Actinomycetota > Actinomycetes > Mycobacteriales > Nocardiaceae > Nocardia > Nocardia sp. NPDC005998. The sequence continues at coordinate 162,486 of NZ_JBEXUI010000008.1, forward strand.
GGTCGATCAGAGCAACCCGATGGCCTTGAGCAGCAGCAGCGTCAGGCCCGCGGTACCGGCGAAGGCGACGCCGCCGTCGCGGATCACGATGCCCGTCGGTGAGCCGCTGACTTTGGACAGGATTGCGGATATCACCGCGACGATGATGCCGACGAGCACGGCGACGACAACGAACAAAACCCGAACGGTAGTGGACACTCGACGCTCCCTCGATGTGGATCGTCGCAGTGTAATAGTGCAATGGCTATCTTGTAGCAAAGCGGCGGGATGCGGTGCGGCTACGCGGGTTTGGTGGCCGCCAATCCGTACAACAACGGCAGGATCGGGTCTGTTGGCGGCAGTCGGAACCAGTCGTTGTCGGTCCGGATCATGCGGGACCAGCGCGGCCACGGCAACATCTCGGTTTCGGTGAGATCGGTGATCCGCAGACCGGCGGCGATCAGGGCATCGACCACCTCGCCGAGACCGTGGCGCCACTCGTAGGCCGTGGTGTCGGTGGTCAGTGCCGGGCCGTCGGTGTAGGTGTGGTCGCTGTCGCGGCGTTGTGCGCCCCGGCCCGCGAGGTAATCATCGTGCAGGACAAGCGAATTCGGATCGACTTCGGGCGGTGGGGTGGGGCCGAGTGCGTGCAGTAGCGGGTGGAATTCGACGATATAGACCAGGCCGCCCGGGCGAAGTAGTTCGGCGAGTACGCTCGCCCACCCGGCCAGATCGGGCAGGTAGCAGAGCGCGCCCTTGCCGGTATAGACGATGTCGAATTGCCGGTGCCCCACCGCATTCGGCGCGTCGTACACGTCCGCGCAGACGTACTCGACGGCATTCGCTGCCAGTTCGCGGGCGTGCCGGACGGATGCGGGGGAGAAGTCGAGACCGACCGCGCGCGCCCCGCGTTTGGCGAATTCGACCGTTTCGGTGCCGAGGTGGCACTGTAGATGCAGTATGTCGCGGTCGCGCACGTCGCCGAGGATGTCCCATTCGAAGGGTGCGAACCAATGCGACGAGTCATGATCGCGATAGAACCCGCTGGCCGCGTGGATCGGTGCGCGCGCGTCCCAGTTCCCCCGATTCACCAGCAGCGGATCGAGGCCTTCTTCGATACTCACCGCGCCATCGTATTGCGATTCACAGGAATCCCTTGGGAAATTTTGGCACGCTATTTGGGGTATCGCGGTTCACTGGATTAACGACAGATGTGCGGATCGGCAGGATGGGGCAGGTCCAGCCCGAGGGAGGACAGACCGTGCACACAACCGCTTCGATCGCAATCGTCCGGCCCGATGACCGAGGGCGCGGCGGCATCACCCCCGGTGGAGTGAGCAGGAGGGGGCGGCGTTCCCTCAATGCCGACGCCTTCGCCACCTTTACCGACCCGACCGTCGGCCGCACCGCCTTCGTCGTGGCCGACGGTATCGGTGACAACCTGCTCGCGGCCAGGGCCGCGCGCACGGCCGCCTCGTTCGCCGCCCGGATGGCCGCGCGCGGTGGTGCGGTCGCCGGTGTGCTCGCGGCCCAGCAGGAACTGCTGCGACAGTTCCCGGAGCAGCAGGCCGACTGTGTGCTCGTGGTCGCGGTGCTGCCCGCCGCCGGACAACCCGACGGACCGTGCGATATCGCGTGGGTCGGCGACTGTCGCGCCTACCGCTGGAACGGCCGGGTGCTGCACCAGATCACCACCGACCACACCGTCGCCGAGTACATGCGTGCAAAGGGGATCGCACCGTCGGGGCGGATGGACCATCTCGTGACCACCTCGACGCGTACCGTGCGTCCGGCCGCCATCGGGCGCGCTGCCACCGGATCCAGCCGTGGCCGACTGCTCTTGAGCACCGATGGCGTGCACAAGCGACTCGATATGGTCGAGATCAAGGCGATGCTCGCCGCCGACGAGACCGCGGGCAGCATCGCGGAAGCGTTGGTGGACAGCGCATTACAGGCCGGGAGCACCGACAATACGACCGCACTCGTCGTGGACTGCCGGTAGTCGCCTTTCCTGCTAGAACTGACTCGACACAGTGTGCCGAGTGGAGTGGGGATATGCGGGCGATTCAGATCAGTGAACTAGGTGGACCTGAGGTACTGCGTGCGGTGGAGCTCGATGCTCCGGATCCCGGTCCGGGTGAGGTCGCGATCGATATCGCGTATGTCGGGGTGAACTTCGCCGACCTGCAGGCGCGTTCGGTGGGATATCGGGTGACGGAGCTGCCGTTCGTGCCGGGACTGGAGCTCTCGGGGCGGGTGCGCGCGCTCGGCGCGGGTGTGGACGGGTTGGCCGTGGGCCAATCGGTGGCGGCGATCACCGAGGGCGGCGCATACGCCGAGGTCGCCGTGGTGTCCGCCGCGACGGTCTTCCCGGTGCCCGATGGCGTCGACTTGCGCACGGCTGCAACGCTTCCCACAGTTCTGCCGACCGCCTACGCCCTGGTGAACACCGTCGGGAAGCTGCAGCCCGGTGAGACCGTTCTGGTGCAGGCCGCGGCGGGTGGGGTGGGCACCGTGGTCGGCCAAGTGGCCAAGCTCGCGGGCGCGGGCGCGGTCTACGGCGTGGTCTCCAGCGAGGCCAAGGCCGAGTATGCGCGCAAGCTCGGCTACGACGATGCCTTCTTGGCTGATACCTTCACCGCGGACGTGCAGGAGGCGACCAATGGCCGCGGTGTCGATATCGTGCTCGATCCGGTCGGCGGCCAGACCCTGCGGCGCGGTCTGGAATCGCTGGCCATGTTCGGTCGGCTCATCTCCTACGGCAATGCCAGTGGTGAGCCGGGCTGGCAGATCGGCCAGCCGGAGCTCTACCCACGGGGACTGTCGATCTCCGGCTTCTCGATTCTCGGACTCACCACCGCTGCGCCGAAGGTATTGCGCGAGATCGCCGACCGTGCCTTCCGTCTGGTCACGACCGGCCAGGTGGAGCTGCCGATCACCGCGGAGTTCCCGCTTGCCGAGGCCGCCGAGGCGCACCGCCTGATGGGCGGGCGCACCTCGACCGGCAAGCTGGTCCTCGCGGTGAACGGCTGACGGTCAGCTCCGCACCGCCGCCATGATCAGTGCGCGCACCGCCTCGGGCACTGATATGGCGACCGCGTGCGAGGCCGCGACCTCAACCGTGCGCGCACCCGCCCGTTCGGTCATGAACCGCTGGGCCTCGATCGGGATGTCCTTGTCCGCGGTCGTCAGCAGTGCGAACGACGGAACCGACCGCGACGGTGTCGCGGTCGCCGGTTCCTCGACTGCGGCCCGGGCCACTGCGTCACGGCCATCAGGCGCGCGGTCGGCGCGGGCACGGGTTCGACGGGTGCGATCACGCGTTGTACAGCGCGGCCTTCAATACGGAGACTGCTTGTGCCACAGCGGCTTTGGCGGCATAGGTGTCGTGCATGGCGTTGACCATCACGAAATCGTGGATGATCGCCCCGTACCGCACCTGCGTGACGGGCACGCCCGCCGCGCGCAGCTTGCCCGCGAACGCTTCGCCCTCGTCCCGGAGCACATCGGCCCCGGCGGTGATGACCAACGCCGGGGGCAGTCCGGCCAACTGCTCGGTGCTGGCCCGCAACGGCGAGGCGGTGATCTGCGCGCGGTCCGCTTCGCTGGTGGTGTACTGATCCCAGAACCAGCGCATACCCTCGCGGGTGAGGAAGTAGCCCTCGGCGAACTCCTGGTAGGAGCCGGTATCGAAATTGGCATCGGTCACCGGGTAGAACAGCACCTGCTGGCGGAACGAGACATCGCCGCGCTCCTTCGCCATGAGGGTCAGCGCGATGGCCATATTGCCACCGACCGAATCGCCCGCGATGGCGATCCGCGAGGAGTCGAGACCGTGCGTTGCGCCGGAGGTGGTGACCCATTGCGCGACTCGGTAGGACTGTTCGTTCGCGACCGGGTAGCGCACCTCCGGTGAGCGGTCGTATTCGGGGAAGACGACGGCCGCGTCCACCCCGACGGCCAGGTCGCGCACCAGCCGGTCGTGGGTGTGCGCATCGCCGAATACCCACCCCGCGCCGTGGGTGTAGATGATCACCGGCAGCACACCGGTAGCACCCTTCGGCTTGACGATGCGCACCTGCACCGAACCGGTGGGGCCGCCCTCGACGGTGATCCACTCCTCATCGATCTCCGGCTTCGCGATGGGGCTGTCCTGCACCCCGTCGACGGCCTTGCGGCCCTCTTCCGGGCTGAGCTGGTAGAGAAACGGCGGCTCGGAGGTCGCGTCGACGAACTCCTGTGCCGCCTGTTCGAGCGAGATACCGTGGGGGTTTCCTGCCATCATCTTGCCTTCCTGTGTGGGTGCGCTGCTGTGTGGGCGCGTTCAGTCTTGGGCAGCGGCCGACCGGTCCGCCCCGCTGTGCGGGCCACAAATCCCCCTGATCAGGACGCGGCCGTGGCGTCCTCCAACAGCGCGGTCGTACCCGTCGTTCGGAAGCGCTGCTGATACTTGCTCGGCGAAATACCAAGGCGCGCAACGAATGCACGGCGCATGGCTTCGCTACTGCCGTACCCGGCGGCCATCGCCGCCTCGGTCACACTGTACCCGGCGTGCAGCTTGTCCCGGGCCAGACCGAACCGAATGAAGGCGACGTATTCGGCGGGCGAGCTCTCCAATTCGGCCCGGAACAATCGCGTCAAATGCCTTGGGCTGACCCGGGCGTGCGTGGCGAGGGTCTGGACGGTATGCGGATAGCTTGGATCGGCGCAGATCAGATCCGCGACCGTGCGTACCAGCGGGCTGCGCGGCACCGGAGCGCGTAGCGCCGCCGAGAACTGCGATTGACCTCCCGACCGTTGCATATAGATGACCAGCAACTGGGCGACCGACCGGGCGATATCGGCGCCGTGGTCGGCTTCGACCAGCGCCAGCGCGAGATCCATCCCGGCCGCCACACCTGCGGAGCTGTAGAGATTTCCGTCGCGCACGAAGATGGCATCCGGCTCGATCTTGGCGTCCGGGAATTGGCGCGCCAGATCCTTCGCGAATTTCCAGTGCGTAGTCGCGCGCCTGCCATCGAGGAGTCCGAGATACGCCAACACGGACGCGCCGCTGCAGATGGATGCCAGGCGGCGGGTGTTGGCGGCCAGTTGACGGGCGGCGGTCAATACCTCGGGGGTCACGAACTTCGCCGGCGGCAGTTCGCTACCGGGAATCACCACGGTGTCGAAGCGCCCGGCGTCCGCTGCGGCGCACGCCACGGCGACACGGGCGCCGATGGAGGTCTGCACATCCCGGCCGTCGGCGGAGACCAGCACCACCTCATAGTTGCACCCGGCCTGGTTCGCCTCCACGAAAACCTCTGCGGGCCCCACGAAGTCGAGCATCTTCACACCGTCGAAGAGCAAGATGCCCACTCGTCGGCGGGATGGAGTCATTGCATTGGAGGACATGTCAGGCATTATTCTGGAGCCATGCCTCCAGAATCAAGCGTTGTGCGCGATCCCTCCTCCGCGTTGGTAGCGTGAGCAAATGGGACGTTCGCGACGGTTCGATGAATCGGACCTACTCGATGCCGCGACGGAGCTGTTCTGGGCGAAGGGGTTCGACAGCACCTCGATCGAGGATGTGTCGGTGGTGACCGGCATCGGAAACGGCAGTATCTACGCCGCCTACGGCAGCAAGAAGGGGCTGTTCCTGGCCGCGTTCGAGCGCTATTGCGAGCGCCGCGCGCAATTCGTCCGCGAGGTGATCCGGTCCGCGCCCGGATCCGCCCGCAGCGCGGTCCGGGCGCTGCTGCGGGCGGTCATCGATGACTGCGCCGCCCAACCGGACCGGCGCGGGTGCCTGATGCTCAACAGCATCGCGCAGCTCGGGATGCGGATGCCCGAGGTGGTCGCGATCAGTACGCGCTGCACCGACGCGATGGAGGACGGTATCGCCGCGCGCCTGCGCCCAGCTGTACTACTCGGCGGCAATGAGCGCGATCTCTCCGCGCTCAGCGCGAATATCGTGGTGGTGGCCCAGGGGTTGATCCAATTCAGTCGGCTGGATATTCCGGCCGCCCGGCTGCGCGATATCGCTGATGTCTCGTGTGACGCGCTGCCGTCCGCCTGGGCCGATGCACCGTTAGCGGTCGGCGAGCCAGTTTCCGTGGAAGCCGTAGGGCACTCGGCTCGGTAGGTGGACGGTGGCGACCGGTGTGGCGGCCAGATCGGCCCCGTCCAGGATGACGAGGTCGCTGCGGTCGGTGTCGGCGTTGTAGACGTAGGTCATGAGATAGCCTTCGCCGCCGGGGTGTTCGTTCGCGGCCGCGAAGGCGGCCTCGGCGGGGATGCGGCCGGGGCCGAATTCGTGGGCGGTGTTCGCGCCGGTGTGCAGGTCGTAACGGATCAGCGCGCCGCTGTCGCGGGAGACGGTGGCGTGGCCGAAGCGGGCGTCCAGACCCGCGAGCCGATCGTCGATGCGGGGGAACTCGGCGGCGCGGTCGTCGAGTTGTTCCTCGATGACGGTGCCGGAGGTCAGATCGATGGTCCAGCGCCAAAGGCTCGCTTGTTCGCGGGTGGGCGAATCCTGCCGCCACATACTGGGATAGCGCATCACGTGCAGCACGATTCGGCCCGGTTCGTCGTGGGCATTGAGCGCGTGGAAGACATAGCAGGGATCGATCGGGAACCACCGCACCGCGCCGTGCGGATCGTCGCGGCGCAGCACGCCCAGCCGCGCTTGGTAGTCGTCACTCCACCGATAGGGCATGCCGCCACCGGATAGTGCGGTCTCGAGGTCGAAAACCACTGGCAGGTCCATGAATACGATATGCCCGCCGGTCAGGTTGAAGTCGTGGTGCATGGTCGGCCCTGGCACGTCGATGGGGCGGCTGAGCAGCAGATTGCCCGCGGCGTCGGCGCGGTGGTAGGTCAGGTAGGGCTCGGCGGTGGCGTAGCCGAAGAAGTGCAATTCACCGGTGGTCGGGCAGGTCTTCGGATGTGCGGTCATGGCGGTGTGCAGTTTGCCGTCGAAATCGTAGGGGCCGACGGTGTCCAGCTCACAGGTCAATTCGTGGGGGTAGGACCCTTCTTCCAGTGCCAGGGTGCGTCCGGCGTGCCGGATGACGTGGGTGTTGGCGAATCCGCCCGTGAGATCGTAATTGCCATCGGCGTCGCGGACCTGTGCGCCGTTGGTGAAGGTGGAGGTGCGGACCCACCGGTTGCGATAGGACACCGCACGGCCCTGCTCGAGCCGCACGCCGTGCACCATGCCATCGCCGAGGAACCAGTGCGCGGAGGCGGCGGCGTGCGGATTCGGGCCATTGCGCAGGTACCAGCCGGTCAATTCGGGGGGGATCGTTCCGGTGACCGGTAGTTCGTAGGCGGTGAGCTCTTCGGTGACGGGGGCGTAGTTGCCGGTGAGGTGTGGAAGCGAGGTGGTCATGAGGGGCGCCGATCTGTTGTGGGTTTTCAGGATGCGGACTCGTTGAGCAAGTTCGCCTTCGACTGGATGTGGGCGACGTAGCGGATGGTGAAGATCACCGGGAGGGTGAAGGCGAGTACCTGCGCGATGGTGCGCACGCCCGAGGAGGAGTGCGCGAGCGCGGTCATCGCGATGCACCCGATGACGAAACTCGCGGTCCATACCGAGGTGATGACATAGCTGGTGCGGATGAAGACGGGGTGATCCCAAACCTCCTGCGGCGTGGTCCGTTTGGCGATCGGCAGGGTGAACGGCATGCGTACGGCCAGTGATGCGCCTGCGACCAGGGCGAGCACGCCCGAGGACAGTGCCGGGGTGTAGGGGTGCAGCGCGGTGTCCGGATCGGCGAAGGCGAGCACGGCCACCGCCGCGAAGAAGGCGACGGAACCGATGTCGATGATCATCGCTTCCATGCGTTGACCCGCCCGGATCTGCTGGGTGATGCCGAGGGCCGAAACGCCAAAGGCCGCCAGTGCGGCCCACTGCCAGTACTGCGGCGGGACCACCGCGAAGACGATCCAGGGGGCGAAGGTACGCAGGTACGACATTTTCGGAGGCTCCTAGTGGGGCGACATTCCAGTTTTGACATGTCTAAATTAGAGTCTGCTCTATCGACATGTCAATAGTGGAAGGTAAGGTGATGTCATGAGTCTTCGGTATGTGCTACTCGGACTGTTATCCGATCGCCCGGCCAGCGGCTATGACCTGGTGCAGCGCTTCAAGGTGTCCCTGGCCAATGTCTGGCCCGCCACCCAGAGTCAGATCTATACCGAACTCACCAAGCTTGCCGATGCGGGCTCGATCGCGGTGTCGGATGAGGGTCCGCGCGGCCGCAAGGAGTACACGATCACCGACGCGGGCCTGGCGGATCTGCGCGAATGGCTCACCACGACCAAGCCGAAACGGCCGGCGCGCAATGAAGTGCTGCTGCGCGTCTTCTTTCTCGGTGTGGTTCCCCGCGCGTACGCCCGCGACTATCTGTCCGATATCGAGACCGCGAGCACGGAGGGCCTAGCCGAACTGGCCGCACTCGAGGCGTCGATCGACTGGGACGACGATGACCTGTCCGTCTACGGCCGCATCGTGATGGAGTGGGGTAAGCGCTTCCAGGTGATGAGGCGGGAGTGGGCCGAGTGGGCGCTGACGCAGATCCCGGAGCGCTAGTGCGTTGATCACGAATGTTCGCCGGTCGGGCTCCTGTTCGGGGTCGGCCTCAGTGCTGTCGGCGTTCGCTGCGGAACGGTCCCGACTCTCGACTCGGTTGCGGCGGAACGGCTTTCAGGATTCGTAGCCGCGTATGAGCGGTAGGTACACCGTATCCACGATGTCGACCAGGACCTCGTCGGGCACGGTGGGCACACCGCGCGTGACGAATTCATTGCGCAGCAGGTCGATCGGGACCGCGGCGACGCGCGGATGACGTGCGGCCGCGGGCGCCTGCCCGCGTGCGATGGCCCGGTCGAGAACGGTGAGCCACGGCCCCGCTCCGGCGTCTCCGGATTGATCGCGCAACTGGGCGAGTCGCCCCGGTTCGTGCGCTAGCTCGGCGAGCAGGCTGCGCAGGATCTCGCCGAGCGGAGAGGCGAGGTGAGAGTTGGCGCGCCGCAATAGCTCCAGCGCGTCCGTGCGCAGGTCGCCGGTGCCGGGAAGGTCGAGGGTGGTGGCGGTCAGCTGTTTGTAGGCGGCGACACCAAGGGCCGCCCGGTTCGGCCAGCGGCGGTAGATGGCGTTCTTGTTGGTGCCCGCGCGTTTGGCGACGGTGTCCATGGTCATGCCCGGGTAGCCGGATTCCAGGAGTTCGTCTGCACGGCTTCTTCCCCGGCGACGATTTCGAGCAGCGGGCCGCCGCTCTGGCTACCCCCGCAGGTCAGGCGGCCATGGCGGAAATGCCGACCCGATTCAACGAATTCCTCGGCCGCGCGGCCGAAATCGCGCGAGCCCGGTTCCGCGGCAGGCTCACCTACTGCTGCCTGCCCTTCGAACGGGTGAACTGGGAACTGTTCGATATCCTCGCCACCGATGCCGGATACCGCTCGGCCGCGCTGGCCGACCGCTACCCGGACCTCATGCGCAGTTACGTCGGCGAGGGCGCGAAACTCGGAAAACCGGTGGCCGTCACCGAATTCGGCTGCGTCACCTACCGCGGCGCGGCCGATATGGCCGATCGCGGCGCGGACATCCTGCAATGGGACCCTCGTACCGCCACCCCGCTGCGCCTCGACGGCGTATACGAGCGCGACGAGCAGGCCCAAGCCGCCCACCTGCTCGAAGTGTTGAACATCCTGGACGAAGTCGGCATCGACACCGCCTTCTGGTACTGCTTCTCCCGCCCCGACCTCATCCACCGCGACGATCCGACCCTGGACCTCGACCTGGCCAGCGGCGGCCTGGTGAAGATCTTCGACAGCGTCGACGGCGCGGCCAAGACCTGGGAACCGAAGCTGGCCTTCGCAGCGTTGGCGAAGCGGGTCCGCTGACCGGCCTCGGCCTGTCTCATCCGGTCTCCGGCGCGCGTTCGATCAACTCGCGCCACTCCCACGTCACGACTTCCATAGTCGCGTCACCGAACCGGGTGAACGTTCCTGGTCGACGCGCCAGCCGAATATGGTTCGGATCAGCCGGTCGAGGAGTTCGGAAATCTGAATATCAAGATGCTTGCCCAACTGATTTGAGAACTATCTTCACTGATATGGATCTGATCTTGCAGGATCTTCATACTCACACTGAGGTGATCGAACAGGTCACATGTCGCCAATCCACCGGATCGACGTACAGGAGTGTTGATGAAGATCGGAATCCCCCGCGAGGTCAAAAACCACGAGTACCGGGTCGCGTGTACCCCGGCCGGTGCGCACGAGCTGGTTGCGCGCGGACATGAGGTGTACATCGAGGCCGGAGCGGGGCAGGGGTCGGCGTTCGAGGATATGGCGTATGCGGCCGTCGGGGCGCGGGTGCTGGACAGCGCCGATGCGGTCTGGGACACCGCGGATATGGTGCTCAAGGTGAAAGAGCCGGTGGCCGAGGAATATTCGCGGATGCGCGAGGGGCAGCTGCTGTTCACCTACCTGCATCTGGCCGCGTCCAAGGAGTGCACCGATGCGCTGCTGAACTCCGGTATCACCTCGATCGCCTACGAGACGGTGACCGCCGCGGACGGATCGCTGCCGCTGCTCGCCCCGATGAGCGAGGTCGCCGGACGGCTGGCGCCGCAGGCCGGTGCGTATCACCTGATGCGTAGCGGCGGTGGCCGCGGTGTGCTGATGGGCGGTGTGCCGGGTGCGCGTCCGGCCAAGGTGGTCGTGCTCGGCGGCGGCGTTTCGGGCAGTAATGCGATCGCCGTCGCGGTCGGCATGCACGCAGACGTGACCGTGCTCGACCTGAATATCGCGCGCCTGCGCGCCCTGGACGAGCAGTACCGGGGGCAGGTCCGCACCATCATCTCCAATCGCTTCGAGGTGGAAAGCTTGGTCCGCGAGGCCGATATGGTGATCGGCGCGGTGCTGGTGCCCGGTGCGAAGGCGCCCACTCTGGTCTCCAATGACCTTGTCGCACAGATGAAGCCGGGTTCGGTACTGGTCGATATCGCCATCGATCAGGGCGGCTGCTTCGAGGACTCGCGCCCGACCACCCATGCCGAGCCGACCTACCGGGTGCACAATTCGGTCTTCTACTGCGTTGCCAATATGCCCGGCGCGGTGCCGTACACCTCGACCGTCGCGCTCACCAATGCCACACTGCCGTATGTGATTTCGCTGGCCGACCGCGGCTGGCGCGATGCGGTCGCCGCGGATCGGGGGCTGGCCGCCGGTCTGAGCACGCACCGCGGCCAGCTGCTGTCCGAATCCGTCGCGGCCGCACACAACTACGCGGCCGAGACGCTCGCCGCCTAGGGCATCGGACGGGTTCTGGGTCGCACATGCTCGAAGATGAGGATCGTCTCGGTCGAGGCGACGGCGGGATGTGCGCTCAGATGTTCCAGTACGAAGACCCGTAGTCCCTCGGAGTCGGCGGTGGCGACATGGATCAGATAGTCGTCGGCGCCCGCGATGAAGTAGACGTTGAGCACCTCGTCGAGATCGGCCAATTGATCGCCGAACTCGGCGAGGTGCGGACGTGCGTTGGCGTGCACCCGGACCGCGATCATGGCTTGCAGATTCCGGCCCAGCGCGGCCGGGTCGATATCGGCGTGGAATCCGCGGATCACGCCGCGTTCCACCAGTGCCCGCACCCGTCCCAGACACGTCGACGGTGCGATACCCGCGACATCGGCGAGCGCGCTATTGGTCATCCGGCCGTCGCGCGCGAGCTGATCGAGCAGAATCCGGTCGATATCGTCGAGCGCAACGGCGGGTCGAGGTGGATTCCGGACAGCGGCGGCCGGACCTATCGGTGAATCGATCTTCCTCACAGACCCAACCCTATCGAAGATCCTTCGACGTAGGGCAAGCCCGAAAACTTATGTTCGGCGGTCATTCGCCGGTGTGAACTCGATCCGGAGGTGGCGATAGGATCGGCGCGTGGACATCTACTGGCACGCTGTTACGCCGCCGCCGTGCGCCTGATCGGGCGCACCTGCTGAATCTGGAGATTTCGCGTTCCCGGCTGACTTCTGTAGGCAGCCTCGGGGCGATGCCGTGCGCCCGTTTCGAATCCCTATTGAATTCGATGACGGAAGTGCATGGCCTTGTCCGATTCCAAATCTGTTGTTGTAGTTGAGCGTTCGGGTGTCCGGGCGCGCTCGCCGCTGAGTGGGCCGGTGCCCATCCTGGTCGCGGCGATGTTGTGGGGGACCACCGGGACCACCAGTTCGCTGGCGCCCGCGGGTGCGCCCGCGGCGGCGATCGGGTCGGCCGGGTTGGTGCTCGGCGGGCTGTTGTTGTATTTGTCCACTGGCGCTGCGCGTCTGGTGTGTACGCGCGGCGAATGGTGGCTGGTTATCGCCGGTGCGCTCGCGGTGGCGGGGTATCCGGTCACCTTCTATCCGGCCGTGGCGCGGACGGGGGTGGCCGTTGCGACGGTGATCGCGCTCGGCAGTGCGCCGGTTTTCGCGGGACTATTGGCCTGGGTTGCCGGGCAGGGCAGGCCGACCGGACGCTGGGTCGGTGCCACCGCGGCGGCGGTGCTCGGCTGTGTGGTGCTCGTCCTCGGTCCTCAATTGACGGGTGGGACCGCGCCGGTCGACCCGCTCGGCATCGTGCTCGCGGCCTTCGGGGGACTCACCTACGCCGTCTACTCGCTTATCGGTGGCAGACTCATCGCGCACGGGCATTCGTCGAATGCGGTACTCGGCACGATGTTCGGCATCGCCGGGTTGTTGGTGCTGCCGGTTGTGTTGTGCGCCGACACAACCTGGTTGCATTCCGGGCGCGGCATTGCGGTGGCGGCGCATCTCGCGGTGTTCACCACGTTCGTCGCCTACCGCCTGTTCGGCTACGGGCTGCGGCATACGACGGCGCAGGTCGCGACGACATTGACGCTGGCCGAGCCCGCCGTTGCGGCGGTGCTCGGTGTGGTCGTCGTCGGTGAGCGATTGCCGATCGTCTCGTGGTGCGGGCTGGTCGTGCTGGCACTCGGGCTCGCATTCCTGACACTCGGCGGGCGCGACCGGCGCTGACGGGTGCGCGACGCCGCCGCTTCGCGGTTACCGATTCGCGTGGGCCAGTGCGGATTCGGCGGCGTCGAGCACCTTGCCGAAGGCATAGCGGACCACCGGCTTCGCGAGCATGCCGGGTCAACCAGGCGACGGCGAATGGCGGCCGCTATTGAACCGGCGCGGGTGCTTTGGTGCGCAGCACCTCCATGAAGGCCCGCATCCACAGCGGGTGATCCGGCCAGGCCCGGCCGGTCACGATATTGCCGTCGACGTGGGCGGGGCTGTCTTCCCATTGCGCGCCAACGGCATTCAGGTCAGGCGCCAGTGCCGGGTAGGCACTCGACGAGCGGCCGCTGAGTGCGCCGACGGCGATGAGGATCAAGGGGCCGTGGCACAGCGCCGCGATCGGCTTGTTCTCGTCGACGAAATGTTTGACGACTCTGCGGCATTCCGCATTGCCGCGCAGATATTCCGGAGCGCGCCCACCCGGCAGCACCAATGCCGCGTACCGGCTCGGGTCCACATCGGCCAGCGCGATATCGGCGGGCCAGGTGTGCCCGGCCTTCTCGGCATAGGTATCGAAACCGTCGACGAAATCGTGCACGACGAACTGCAACTTCTTGACGGTGGGGGCGGCCACGTGGACCTCGTACCCCTCCTCGAGCAGCCGCTGGTACGGGTACATGACTTCCAGGTCCTCGGCCGCGTCTCCGGTGATCAGCAACACGCTTGTCACGGCACATCACCTCCGGGGCGAATTTTATCGGCAATCGCCGTGCGCCCAGGGGCTTTCGCGACTAAAACGGGCGTGGATGCGGCCGGACCTGCTCGAGTTGCGCGGCCACCGACAGGATCGTCGGCTCACCATTGGCCGGTCCGACCAGCTGCACCGCCAGTGGGAGGCCGTCGGTGGCGACGCCCGCTGGCAGGGAGGCGGCCGGATGTCCGGTCGCATTCCACAGTCCGGTGTAGGCGACCATGGGAACCGAGGCGAGCTGTGCCCGGATGGAATTCGCGCCGTCGAGGACACCGAGCGGCGGCGGGCGGTGCGCGATGGTCGGGGTCAGCAGCAGATCGCACTGTTCGAAGATGCGATCGACCTTGCGGGCCGCGACCTCGCCGCGGCGCATGGCCCACTCGACCACCGGCCGCCGCGCCCACGCACCGAGTGCGGTGGTCTGGCGGGTGCGGCGTTCGAGCCGCTCCGGATGGTCGACGAAGGGGATCTCGGCACGCACACCGCCATAGAACTGCGGGTAGAAGGCGAAGGTGAAGTCGGGGTAGCGCGGGTTGATCTCGAAGACCGTATGGCCGAGTTGGGCGAGGAGTTGGGCGGTGTCGTGTACCGCGCGCACATGTTCCGGATCCGGTCCGGCCAGCACCGTCGGCGATTTCGTGCTGTAGCCGATGCGCAGGCCGGTGAGGGTGCGCCGCGCCGCCTCCTCGAACGACAGCACCGGATCGGGGGCGCGGAATCGGTCGACCGGCGTGCTGCCGCGGATCACGTCGTAGACGATCGCGGAATCCTGGACGCCACGGGTCAGCGGGCCGAGCACGCCGAGCGCCCACCACAGGTGTGGGTACGGCGCGGTCGGTACCCGTCCGCGCTGGGTTTTGAGGCCGAAGAGCCCGCAGCAGGCCGACGGAATCCGGATCGAGCCGCCGCCGTCGCCGCCGAGTGCGACCGGCACCAGTCCCGCCGCCACCGCGGCGGCGGAACCGCCGCTGGAGCCGCCCGCCGAGCGGGTCCGATCCCACGGATTGCGGGTAAGTCCGTAGGTGCTGGATTCCGTGTAGGGCCATTGACCGAATTCCGGCATGGTGGTCTTGCCGACAATGACCGCGCCCGCCGCCCGCAAGCGCCGCACCACTTCGGCATCGACGGCCGCCGGGGTGGTGTTGGCGCGAGTGCCGAAGGTGGTCACGACCCCCGCGACGTCGATTTCGTCCTTCACCGCGATCGGGATGCCGTGCAGCGGTCCGAGGTCTGTGCCTGCGGCGCGCGCCCGATCCCGTTCGATGGCTTCGGCGATCGCCTGTTCGTGCAGCACCGTGGTGAAGGCGTTGAGGTCGCCCGCCTGTTCGATCCCGTCGAGGGTCGTTTCGATCAGTTCGCGGGCCGATAGCGCCCCCTGTTCGAGCAGTTCTCGCTGTTCCCGCACACCCGAGGCGACGACCTCGCGAAGGTCCATCTCTACCGCTCCTCCCGACCTACCTGCCGTGGTGTTCCGAGCGAGCTGCGAGCAGCCGCCCGACAGGCGTGACCTGTGGAATCAGTCATTGATTCGAGCACCCGACAGTAGCTAGTCGACTGACCATTCCGCAATCGATACGCGGGTCGCGGCCGCCGGGTTCAATATCGCCGATATCAATTTTCCGCCCATGCGCAAGCGGTAGCGCTACAGCCAGGGCACCCCGGCCCGGAGCAGCACATTGGCGTAGGGCCGGGCCTCGCCGGTACGCACCACGAACCGGCAGGCCCCGATCCGCTGTTTGAAGTCGTCGTGGTCGATCAACTCCGCGTTCAGGCGGTGGCTGAGCAGTGTCGCGGCTTCCGGATTCTGCTCGGCAACCTCGCGGCTGCCCCAGGCGGCCTCGACGGTGACTTCGTCGAGGATCAGGTCGAGGATGGGCTCGAACCGGGGGAATCCATAGCTGATGCCCAGGTCGATCACCGGCACGCCGACAGGTGTCGGCAGACCGGAGTCGCTGACGGCGAAGAGGTCGGTGTGGCGCAGTGCCGTGAGCGCCGAGAGCAATTCGGCGTGAATGAGTCCACTGGTACGCAAGGTTCGGATCCTTCTCGAAGGGGGATGCCCGGTCAGACGAGTGGCCGGGCCGCGGGGATGGCCGCGAGCGCGGTGCCGATCTGGGCCGCGGTGGGGTAGGAGGCATGGGTTCCCGGTGCCTGCACGGCGAGCGCACCGGCCGCGGTGGCATAGGCCACGGCGGCGCCCAACTGCCTGCCATCGGCGAGTGCGGTGGCCAGCGCACCGACGAAGGCGTCGCCCGCGCCGGTGGAGTCCACCGAATTCACCTGTGGCGCAGCCTGATATCCGCCAGCGACCGGTGCTGGCACATCGCAGCGGTGTGCCCAGACCGAGCCGGCGGCGCCCAGGGTGGCGACGACGGACGCCACCCCGCGCAGGCAGAGCGAGCGGGCCAGGTGGAATGCCTGCTCGGGTGTCTGTGCGGTGGTCCCGGTCAATGCCGACAGCTCGGATTCGTTGACGACCAGCGGATGGCAGCTCAGCAGCAGTTCATCGGGCAGCGCCGCCGCCGGTGCGGCGTTGAGGACGAACCGGCGGGCGTGCCGCGCCGCCCAGGCCACCACGCGCGGCGGCACCTCCAACTGTGCGACAACGACTTCCGCCGACCGCAGCAGCTCGGCCTCGTCCATGGTGTCGAGTTCGGCGTCGGGTTCCCAGCGGAAGTTGGCACCGGAGTCGACCACGATCTGATTCTCGCCGTCGGCGACGGTGATGTAGGCCGTGCCGGTCCGCGCATCTTCGACCTCGCGCAGGGTGGTGAGCCCAACACCATAGTCGCGCAACGATTTCCGCAGCTCGGGATCGGCATCGCGGCCGATCCTGGCAATGAATTCGACGCTGCCACCGGCTCGGGCCGCCGCGACGGCCTGATTGGAACCCTTGCCGCCCAGGTTGGTGCGTGCGCGCAGTGCCAGTACGGTTTCACCTGGGCGCGGCAGCCGTTCCACCTCACACACGATGTCCTGGTTGACCGATCCGAGGACGACTACCGTCACGACTCGGCCCCGGCGTCGGCTACCTCCAGATTGCCGGGTGCGGCACCGGTGATCAGCGCGACCAGCCGGTCGCCGTCCACCTCGTCGATCCGGTGTGCGGCAACGGATCTGCCGCGCCGAAGCACTACGACGTTATCGCAGATCCGCATGACCTGCGCCAGGTCGTGGCTGATGATCAAGACGGTGATCCCGCGCTCGCGCAGGCCGCGCACCAGCTTCTCGACCGCCGCGGTCTCCCGTACGCCGAGCGCGGCGGTCGGCTCGTCCATGATCACCATGGATTTGCCCCAGGCCACCGCACGGGCGATGGCGATGCTCTGGCGTTGGCCGCCGCTCATCCTGCGCACGGTGGTGCGCACCGAGGGCACATCGACATCCAGGTCGCGCAGGATCTCGCCGCTGCGGGCGATCATCGCCCTGCGGTTGACGATGCCGAGCGGATAGACCAGCTCCCGGTTGAGAAATAGGTTCTGCCACACCGCGAGATCGTCGATGAGGGCGAGATCCTGATACACGGTCTCGATGCCCATCTTGCGCGCGTCCTCTGGCGAACGCAGGCGCACCGGCTCGCCCTTGAACAGGATGTGCCCGGTATCCGGTGCCTGCACGCCGGTGAGGCAGCGCACCAAGGTCGATTTGCCCGCGCCGTTATCGCCGACCAGGGCGGTGACCTCACCCTCCGGAATCGTCAGCGAGACTCCGGCCAGCGCGCGGACCGAATCGAACGATTTGGTGAGTTCGCGCGCCTCGAGTAGTGGAATCGTCATGTCCTGGGACCTACTTTCGGAAGCGGGCGATGCCGGCGGCCAGCAGCAGCACCGCGCCGACGGCGACCGGCTGGTAGTACTGCGAGATGCCGAGAATGGTGAACCCGTTGATCAGCGAGGTGAACAGCACCGCACCGCAGACGGTGCCGAGCACCGACGCCTTGCCGCCCGACAGCGACGAACCGCCGAGCACCACCGCGGCGATCGAGCTCAGCAGATAGGTGGTCTGCAGTGACGGATCCGCGCCGCCATTGCGGGCGACCAGCATGACACCGGCTATGCCGCACAGCAATCCGGACATGGCATAGGCGAACAGCCGGATCCGGTTCACCGAGATACCGGTGTCGCGCGCGGCCTCGAGTCGCCCGCCGGTGGCGAGCAGGTGGGTACCGATTCGGGTCCGGAAGATGATCCCGGCCACCACCAGCGCCGCCACCAGTGCCAGCAGCCAGAACCAGCGCACCGGTCCGATGCCGTCGAGTGCGAGCCGTTGCAGGAACCGGGAACTCACGGCCTCGGTATTGCCGTGCGTCAGCAGCAGCGTGATGCCATTGAGCACGCTCAGCATGCCGAGCGTGACGACGAAGTCGGTCATATGCAGTCGGCCGATGAGCACACCGTTGACGACGCCGACCGCCAGCCCGCTGAGGATCGCCGCCGCGATGGCGACCGCCATCGGATAGCCGTGGCTGGCGAGGTAGCCGAGAACGGCTGCCGCCCAGGGGAGATTGGCGCCGACCGACAGATCGATGCCGCCCACTGTGATCGCGAACTGCTGGCCGAGCGCCAGCACCGTCAGGATCGTCGAGGCGACCAGCAGATCGCCGATATTGTCCGCCGTCAGGAAGTCCGGGGTGGCGATGAAGAACGCCACCCACAGCACCACCAGGGCCAGCGGCGCCGCGAATTCGGCGACCTTGGCGAGGATTTCCGGGCGCCCCTCACGCGCACGGAGCTCGGCGGGTGCCTGGGCTGTCACTTCTTCAGCAGTCCTTCCACTGGGTTGTCGAATGCGACGATCGGACGCGGGAACGCGGAGATCTGCTGATCGACATTGTCCTTGCCGATGAAGGCGATGGGGGAGACCACGCGCTCGGGCAGCGCCTTGCCCTGGTGCTTGGCCAGGCAGCTCTGCACCGCGAGTTGTCCTTCCGCATACGGGTATTGGGTCACCGTGCCGGTCAGGGTGCCCGCCTTGACGGCGTCGAGCGCGGCCTGGATGCCGTCGACGGAGATCACCTTGATCTGGCCGGTCTTGCCCGCGTTCTTGATCGCCTGTGCCGCGCCGAGGCCCATGGTGTCGTTGGCGGCGAAGATGCCGGTGATCTCCGGATGCGCCTTCAGGATCGCCTCGGTGACCTGCAGGCCCTTGTCCTGTTCGTAGTCGGCGGGCGCCTTCTGGACGATGTCCAGCTTGCCGGCGACGGCGTCGGTGAAGCCCTTATCGCGATTGATGCCGTTCTGCTCGCCAGCGATGCCCTGCAGGATGGCGACCTTTCCGGTGCCGCCGAGTGCGTCGAGCATCTTCTGTCCGGCAATCCGGCCCGCGTCGAGATTGTCCGAACCGATGAAGCTCGCATAGGACACCCCGGCCTGCTCGGAGGCCTTCGCGTCGATCTGGGTGTCCAAGTTGAGGATCGGAATATTCTTGCGCGCCACCGGCGTCAGCGGCGTGATCACATTCGTGGCGTTGACCGGTACCACCCCGAAGCAGTCATAGCCACGCGCGGCCAGGGTGGAGATCTGGGCGTTCTCACCGTCGGCGTCCGTCTCGGACTGCCCGGCCTGCACCGTGACCTTCACCCCGAGCCGCTGCCCCTCCGCGAGTGCGCCGTCGCGCAGCGCCGCCCAGTAGGGGTTGGTGAAGTTCCTGGTGACGATCGCGATCTTGAAATCGCCGTCACCTGCGTCCTGCCCACCGCGACCGCAGGCAGCGGCGGCGAGCGCGCCGATGAGGACAAGCGGCGCCATTGCACGCCTGAATCGAGCATTCATCGTGAGTTCGACCTATCCGTCTCAGGTATCAACTCGTGTTGATTTACGCGAGTTGATGAGTAGTGTGTGACCCGAGTCACCGGCTGTCAAGTGGTGGTGTGGAGTGCTTGGATGGACGGTCGGAGCGAGGAGAGGTTTCGGATGGCAGTCACACGAGCCGACGTGGCGCGGCTCGCCGGTACGTCGCCGGCGCTGGTGAGCTATGTGCTCAATGGGGGGCCGCGGCAGGTCGCGCCCGCGACGAGGGCCCGCATCGAGGCCGCCATCGCCGAACTCGGCTACCGGCCCAATATGTCGGCGCGCAGTCTGCGCATGAACCGCGGGCACGCGCTCGGCATGGTGATCCCCGACGGGGCCAACCCGTTCTTCGCCGAACTGTCCGCGGTCATCGAGGCGGCCGCCTTCGCGCGGGGGTATCCGCTGTTCGTCGGCAATGCCGCCGGGGACCAGGAACGCGAACGCGCCTACGTGCGCACCTTTATCGATCGCAGAGTCGAAGGGCTGCTTGCGATTTCGTCATCCTGGGAGACCGGCGTCGCCGACGCCTGCGAGGAGGCAGGAATGGTGCTCGTCGCGCTGGACCGCGTCATCGATCCGGTGCGTTGCGCGCATGTGATGTGCGATTCGGTCGCGGGCGCAGAGCAGGCCGTGGCGCATCTCATCGGGCATGGGCACCGCGGTATCGCCTGCCTCAGCGGCCCGCATGTGTCCACCGCCGAGGACCGCGTACAGGGCTACCGCAATGCGCTGGCGGCCGCCGGACTGGCCGAAGGACGCATTGTGCGAACGGATTTCGGCGGTGCCGCCGGCTACCGCGCACTGGCCGAACTCATGGCCGACCCGCGCCGCCCCACCGCGGTATTCGTGACCAGCGACCTACAGGCGATGGGTATGCTGCGCGCGGCCTATGACGCCGGACTGCGGGTACCCGACGACCTCGCGGTGGTCGCCTTCGACGGCATCGAATACTCCCGCTACACCCGACCCGGCCTGACCACCATGGTGCAGCCCACCCGGCGCATGGGTGAGACCGCGGTCGACCTGCTGCTCCAACAGATCGAGGACCACACCGTCCGGCCGGGGGTGGTGAATCTGGAGGCGGTGCTGCACACCAGGGGCTCATGCGGTTGTCCGGACGAGTTCTGAAAGTTCCTGCTCACCAAGATGCGTTGTGCAGCAAGAGAATGCCGGTCTTCCAAGTTGTCCGGTCGGTCGCCTCTCCGGTCATCTCTTCGGTAGTTCGGCCGAGATCGGCGCATCGCTGCCCGGGTCAGTATTTGGGTGAGCTCGGCGTCCGATAGGTCGGGTCGACCAGGCGCATGGCGGCGATGTCATCGCGGTTGTGCCACTGCGGCATGGCGTTCCAGCGGTCGTGCAGGCGCGCGAGCGCGTCCGGATCGAGGTCGACGCCGAGCCCGGGTGCGTCGGAGATGGCGATCGCGCCATCGCTGATGACGATCGGGTCGACGATCACATCCTCTGATTGCCATGGGTAGTGGGTATCGCAGGCGTAGTCGAGGTCGGTGACGGTGGCCGCCACCTGGGTCATGGCGGCGAGGCTGATGCCGAGATGGCTGTTGGAATGCATCGAGATGCCCTTTTTGTATGCTCGACACACTGCGGCCAGATCGCGGGTCGCCAGCAGACCGCCCCAGAAGTGGTGGTCGGACAGCACGATCTGTACCGCGTCGCGGTCGAATGCCGGTTTCACCTCATCGAATGCGGTCACGATCATATTCGTGGCCAATGAAATTCCGGTGCGGCGATGCACTTCGGCCATATCGTCGACGGTGGCGGTCGGATCCTCGAGGTATTCCACGACACCGGTCAGTTCCTCCGCGACCTGTAGCGCCGTCTTCAGCGACCAGCCGCCGTTCGGATCCAAACGCAAAGGCGAGTCGGGGAATTCGGCGGCCAGCGCTCGGATCGCGGCAATCTCCGCATCCGGCGGCATGACCCCGCCTTTGAGCTTGAATGAGCGGAAACCGCCGTGGGCGAAGAACTTTCGTGCCTGAGCGACCAGGCCCGCTGGATCCAGTGCCGCACCCCACTCATCCGTGGCCTCCGGCGCCAAGGGATGCTCTGCCCACTTGTAGAACAGGTAGCCCGAATACTCGACACGGTCACGCACCTTGCCCCCGAGCAGGACATGTACCGGCACCGCCAAGTGGCGTCCCAGCGCGTCCAGTGCGGCGACCTCGAAGGCGGACACCACGCTGAGCCGCACCTTGTCCGTGGTCAGCGCGCCGCGCAGGCCACTGGCCGCGGGCGCGGAATCCAGGAGGGTGCTCGTACCCTGTCCGAGCCCGGTGATCGCCGTGAGTGCGCCGACCGGCATACCGATCAGTTCGCGTGCCAACTCGGCCGCGCGCTCCAGATAGACGGTGTCACCGTAGGTTTCGCCGAGGCCGACCACGCCACTGTCGGTGACGACCTCGACGATCAGCCGTGGCGTATAAGGCTGATGGACACCGGACAGATTCAACAGCGGGGGATCAGAGATCAGGATCGGGGTCAATCGGACATCGGTGATGACGGGTGTCATCTCAGTCTCGCTTTCCGTCGACGCGACGCGGCAGCCGCCACGGATTGGCTTCGCGCAGGGCGGGTGGGAGGAGTTCATCTGGGAAGCCCTGCCAGGCGATCGGCCGCAGGAAGCGGGCGATGGCGGCGGTTCCCACCGATGTTGTGGTCGGCGCGGTCGTCGCGGGGTACGGGCCGCCGTGCTGCTGGGCCCAGCTCACCGTGACACCGGTGGGCCAGTCGTTCCACAGCAGTCGACCGGCGAGCCCGATGAGGGCGGGCAGCAGTTGGCGCACGTCATCGACTTCGGTGTCCTCCGCGACAATGGTCGCGGTCAGGCCCGGTTCGAGCTGGCGCAGAACTTGTTCCAGCTCAATGGGATTCGCGTATTCGACAACCAATGCCGCGGGGCCGAAGCATTCTGCCTGCACGGCATCTCCCGCGGCCAGGAAGTCGGTGGCGGATACGCTCAGCAAGGTGGGTGCGAGCAGATCGTCATCGATGGCGGGTGCCGAAATAGCGGCGACGGAGGGGGATTCGCGCAGGGTCGTCACGCGCGATCGAAAGCCATCGGCGATGTGCTCGTTGAGCAAACGCTGTCCCGGCACCGTGGCGACCGCGGCGGCCAGCGTGTCGGTAAGCCCATGGCCCGAAGGCAGTAGCAGCACACCGGGTTTGGTGCAGAACTGTCCAGCGCCGAGGGTGAACGATCCGACGAAACCCTCGACGATCCGCGGTCCGCGCGCGCGGACCGCACCGGGCATGACCACCACCGGATTGACGCTGCCGAGTTCACCGTAGAACGGGATCGGGCGCGGCCGTGACGATGCGATATCGAACAGCGCCCGGCCACCCGCCAGTGAACCAGTGAACGACGCGGCGGCGATATCCGGGTGGCGCAGTGCCGTGATGCCCGCCTCGACGCCGTGGATGACGGCGAAGGCGCCCGCTGGGGCACCGGCCGCGCGCAATGCCCCGCGCACGATCTCGCCGGTCCGCTCGGACAGCCGTGGGTGGCCAGGATGTGCCTTCAGGACCACGGGACATCCCGCGGCCAGGGCCGAGGCGGTGTCACCGCCCGCGACGCTGAATGCGAACGGGAAATTGCTCGCGGCGAAGACGAGCGTCGGTCCGATCGGGACCAGGCTGCGTCGAATATCGGGTCGCGGTCCCATCGGCCAGCTCGGATCGGCGTGATCCACGGTGGCGGCGAGGAATTCGCCATCGGCCAGCACCTCGGCGAAAAGGCGCAACTGAAAGGTGGTGCGGGTTAATTCGCCACGCAGGCGCGGTGTTTCGGGCAGATGTGTTTCCACTGCGGCGAGTGGGACGAGTTCGTCGGCCGCGGCATCCAGGGCATCCGCGATCCGGGTGAGCCACGCCGCCCGCTCGGTGGGTGTGGTGTCGGCGAGACGACCCGCGGCCTGCGCCGCTGCGGCGATGATCGGCTGTAGTTCGTCAGGGGTGGTATCCACAAAGGCTCCTGAAGGTAGTGGGTTACGCCCGCACCGTGTGTTCGGCGGTCTGGGCGCGCATTCGATCGCTGATGGTCACGCCGAGACCGGGGTCGAAACGGTGGCCTCGGTGATCCGGTCGAGGGTGGCCGCGCCGTTCATGCGATCGTGGCCACCAGTGCGGTCAGTTCGGCGAGTTCGGGCTCGGTGAGGTCGGTCAGCGGTGGCCGGACCGGTCCGGGCGGGCGTCCGATGGCCGTCAGTCCGGCCTTGACGATCGACACCGCATACCCGGGCACACGATCGCGGATACCCAGGTAGGGGATGACGAATTCGCGCAGCCGCCGGTAGACCTCGTCCCGGTCGCGGGCCCGCACCGCCCGATAGAAGTCGAGTGCGAACTGCGGCACAAAGTTGAAGATCGCGGAAGAGTAAGTGGTGACACCCATTTCGGTGTAGGGCAGGGCGAAGGTCTCCGCTGTCGGCAGCCCGCCGATATAGGTGAGCCGGTCGCCGAGCCGGGCGTAGATCCGGGTCATCGTCTCGATATTGCCGACACCGTCCTTGAACCCCACCAGATTCGGGCAGCGCTCGGCCATCCGCGCCAAGGTCACGTCATTGCAGGTGGCATTGGCGCGACTGTAGAAAATGACGCCCAGTGACGTGGCCGCGCAGACGGCGGCGACATGTTCGACCAGCCCGTCCGGCCCCGCCTCGGTCAGATACGGCGGCATCAGCAGGATGCCCTCGGCCCCGGCGGCTTCGGCCGAGCGGGCCTGCTCGATTGCCGCCGCGGTGCCCGCGGTGGCCGGTGCGACCACCGGGATCCGACCGCCGGTCTCGGCGACCGCGGCCCGTACCACCTGATCGATCTCGGGTGGTGTCAGGGAGAAGCCCTCACCCGTACCGCCCGCCGCGAATAGACCTGCCACCTCGTACTGGGCCAGCCAGGCAATGTGTTTGCGGTAGGCGGCCTCGTCGAAGGCCAGGTCGGCGTCGAAATGCGTGACGGGGAAGGACAATAGCCCGCGGCCCAGCGCGGGACCCAACTCGTCGGCGGACAGATGTGACATATGGTTCCTCTCAGTGAGCCGGCGGCAGCGAGTCGAGCAGTTCGATCACTCGGTGCAGTGCCGGATTGGCGCAGTCGCGTCGCCAGACCGCGTGCAGGACAACGGCTTCCTCGACGCCGTCCAGCGGCCGGAACCGCACGCCGTCGGGATGCAGGTGGGTGGACGTTTCGGGGACCAGGGCCAGGCCGCGTCCGGCGGCCACCAGCGCGAGCATGGTGTGCACCTGGGTCAATTCATGGGTGGCGGTGTAGGGCACGGCGGCGAGGATGCCGGAGACCAGATCGGCGAAATAGCGGGCCGGACCGGGTGCGTACACCAGCAGCGTCTCGCCGCCCAGTTCGTCGATCGCGATCGGACCGTCCGCGGCGAGCTTGTGCTGTTGCGGCACGGCCAGCATCAACCCTTCGGAATGCACCAGCCGCGAATCGAATTCGGTGCGGTCGAAGGGTGGACGGGCGAGTGCGAGATCGAGGCTGCCGCTGCGCAGGTTCTCGAATTGATCCGAACTCACCATCTCGCGCAAAACCACCTCGACGCGGTCCAGCCCGGCCTCGATGTGGTTGAGGCTCGCCTCGATTTGATTAAGGAAGGGTCCGAGGAAGCCGAAGCCCGAGGCCGCTGTGAAACCGATGCGCACCGTGCCGGCCCCGCCCGCGGCGACGAGGCGGGCGGTGCCGGGCGCGGCGCTGGCCAGGGCCAGCAGACGGCGCGCCTCGGTCAGGAAGACCTCCCCGGCCGGGGTCAGCTGGACCTGCCGCTGGGTGCGATCGAAGAGTTCGACACCGATATCGCGTTCCAATTTCTGGATCTGGCGGCTCAGCGGCGGCTGCGTCATCCGCAGGCGCTCGGCCGCCCGGCGGAAATTGCCCTCCTCGGCCACCGTGACGAAGCCGCGGACCTGCTCCAGCGACAGTATCGACATCGTTCTCCTCCTGCGTTGCGGCGCGCACTCCGCCTCGCCCGCAGATTGCCGTATCCGCAGGTTATGGCCCGCCAGTGATACTCGTCCAACGCCAATTCAGCATCAACCGATACCCGAAAGGTATTCATTGGAGGTCGACGATTTCGACCCAGTTGGGGTCGCGGCCGACGCCGAGCCGATGCCGTGGGGTGAGCGAGCCGGTCTCGGGATCGATGGCGTAGCTGGTGACGGCATGGGACTGCTGACCGGCGGCCACCAGAAAACGCCCACTCGGATCGATGGCGAATCCGCGTGGTCGGGCCTCGGTGGGTGTGTGTCCGAGCGGGTCGAGCAGTCCGGTTGCCGGGGCGATACGGAATCCGGCGAGCGTGCTCGAAGTCCGTTCGGCCACATAGAGATAGCGGCCGTCCGGGGTGAGCCGCAGTTCCGATGTCCACGGTGGGCCAGCCGTGGACGGCAGCACCGTGGCCGAGGCGACGAGTGTGAGTGTGCCCGTGGCGGATTCGAATCGGTAGGTGTTCACCGTGCCGTCCAGCTCGTTGCTGCCGTAGGCGGTCGATCCGTCGGGATGGAATACCAGATGTCGCGGACCGGCTCCGGGGGCCGTCTCGACGAGTGGCGGCTGATTCGGTGTGAGCCGTCCGGAGTCGGCGTCGAAGCGGTACTGCAGGATCACATCGCCGCCGAGCGCCGCCGCGAACAGGTATCGGCCGGACGGATCGGTCACAATCGAATGAGCGTGCGGTGGTGTTGATTTCACCTCTATGGGCGGTGCGACACCGCCGTCGGATGTGATCGGATTGATGGCGATCTTATTGCCCGAATACGAGGCGCTGAGCAGAAACCGCCCGCCTCGGTCCGTCGAAAGATAGGCCATATTGTCGGGCAGCGGGGCGGTCGACAGCGGCGTCAGCCGCCCCGTTGCCGGATCTGTGGCGAATACCGCCACCGCGAACGGGGCCGAGCGCAGCGATGCGTAGAGGTACCGGTGGTCCGGGCTCATCGCCAAGGGCATCACCGCGCCGTGCACCGGCTGCGACTCGACGGGTGTCAGCGCACCGTCGTCGTCGAGTCGCAGTACGGAGATCTCGCGACTTTCGGCATTCGAAACATAAACGGCGTAGGCCATATTCACGCCGTCTCGGCGGACTTGCCGCTGACTCGCGCCCGCAGCTCCAATTCGATCTGTTCCAGGCTGCGTCCATTGGTCTCCGGCACGAATCGCTGCACCAGCATGAACATCACCACGCTGACCCCGGCGAAGATCCAGGCCGAATAGCCGAGTCCAAGATGGTCGTTCATCACCGGGAACAGGAAGGTGATGGCGAAGGTCGAACTCCACAGCACCACACTGCCGACACCCATGCCGACCCCGCGCACCCGCAGCGGGAAGATTTCCGCCATCATC
Source organism: Nocardia sp. NPDC005998 (assembly GCF_040614395.1). NCBI lineage: Bacteria > Bacillati > Actinomycetota > Actinomycetes > Mycobacteriales > Nocardiaceae > Nocardia > Nocardia sp. NPDC005998. The sequence goes on from NZ_JBEXUI010000008.1 coordinate 189,377, forward strand.
ACCCATACCACCGCGCCCCAACCCAATTCGTAGCCCGCGAGGTAGACATTGAGCAGGATCAGTGTCGTGATGCCGGTAATGGTGTGGTTGTGCACGCCGAGCACGATGGCGCCGAGCAGGAACAATGACGAGGCCATACAAACATTGCCGAGCAATAGCAATGGCTTTCGGCCCCAGCGGTCGACAACGAAGATCACCCAGGCCGTGAATGCCACCTTGATCGCGCCGAGCACAATCGAAGCCAGCAGGGAAGTCGAATTTCCGAAGCCGAGATCCTTGAACATGGTCGGTGCGTAGACATTCACAGCATTGACACCCGAGAACTGTTGTCCGACAGCGAGAATAAGTGCCACTACCAGGGCCGGTCGTGCCCATGGCGCCAGCAGATCGCGCAGCCGCCCCTTCTGCTGCTCATCCAATTGGATGACCGAGCGGATACTGCTCATCTCGGATTCGATCTCGTCGGCGCGGTGCGTGCCGGCCAGTACGGCACGCGCCTCCATCTCCCGCCCGGCGTGCACCAGCCAGCGCGGCGTCTCCGGCAAGACCGACATGCCTGCCAGCAGCGCCACTGCCGGAATCGTGGCGACCGCGAACATCATCCGCCAGTTGCCGGATCCGGACAGCGCCCAGTCCACGATGTAGGCGATCAGGATGCCGGAGACGATCATCAGCTGGTTCAATGTCGACAATGCGCCGCGCGCCCTGGTCGGGGCGAGTTCGGACAGATATGTCGGCACGGTCGCCGACGAACATCCCACCGCGATGCCGGTAATGAATCTGGCAACTACCAGCACGGCGACATTGGGCGCCAGCGCACAGCCCAGCGCGCCGACCGCGAAGACCGCGGCCGCGATCATAATGGTGCGCCGCCGCCCGAGCCGATCGGTGATCCGTCCGGCAATGGCCGCGCCGATCACCGCACCGGCGGCCAAGCAGCCGCCGATCACGCCCTGTGTCACCGAGGACAGATGCCAGGACTTTTTGATGAACAGCAACACCCCGGAGATGACACCGAGGTCGTAACCGAACAGGATGCCGCCGAGGGCGCCGAAGAAATAGAGAAATTTGACATTGGACGCGAGCGTCGATTTCGGTCCGGTCGTCGTTGACTTGAATTGCATTGTGCTGCGCTTCTTTCGCGGTGGAGCAAAGTGCCATCAGCGTCACATGCCGCTGATGCGAAATTCGTCAGAAGTGCGATTCCGTCTGGGTATCGCATGATGCGTTCTTCGCGGCATTCAAAGCGGATTCGGTTTTCCCAGCGGAGTTTCCACGAAAGGTCCGCCGATCAGCCAAGGACCCGGATCGGGGACGGCGGAAATGTCGGCGGCGAACTGTTCGGCATCGTCTTCGCTGCGGTAACCGAGCTCCTCGGCCTCGCGCAGGGAGACGACCGCGCGGGTATTGGCGGATACGCCCCAGATCACCCGGTACCCGGGCCGTTCGGCGGCCAGGCAGGCCTCGAACAGTCGCGCACAGTCGTTGGGGGACAACCACATCGACAGTCCGCGGGCATCATGCGGGCGTTCGAAACACGAACCGATCCGAATGCAGATCACGTCCATGCCGAAGCGGGAGTGATAGAGACTGCCCAGCGCCTCCACCGCCACCTTGCTGACGCCGTAATAGGTATCGGGCCGGGGCGCGGCGTCACCGGGGATGGGATCGGCGCCGACGGCGTGGAAGCCGACGGCATGATTGCTCGACGCGAGGACGACCCGCGGCACCCCGGCCTGCCGCGCCGCCTCCAGTACGGTGTGCGTGCCGTCGATATTGGCGGCCAGTACGTTGTCCCAGCTGTCTTCTCGGCTGATCCCGCCCAGATGGATGATCGCGTCCACCTCCCGGCACGCCGCGGCCATGGTGGCGGGATCGGTGAGTGATCCGGTGACGATCTCGACCCGTTCGCCGGATGTCGGCGCGGGGAGTTCGGTCAGATCCAGTAGCCGCAGTACGCGATCGGGGCGTCGCAGGCGCGGGCGCATCAGCGTGCCGATGCCGCCGGCCGCGCCGGTTATCAGAATTCGGTGATCATTCATGCGGCATCGGTCTCGCTCGCGTAAGCGAAAATATCCGCAGAGCCGTGGTTTTCGCACATGGTGTCCTCCTGTGGTGCGAGCGGAGTGTGGGATGGGTCACTCGCCGCTCGAACGTGTCAGAAGGTTATGGCGCAGAAATGATGCCTGTCCAACACCGTTTCTGTATCGACCGATGCTTTCAGGGCATCGGTTGTGGGCCGCATAAACGCGAATTGGGCGAGTGGCCAATTGTCCACTCGCCCAATCCGATTCGCGCTTACTTCGCCAGCTCGACGTCCGTCGCGCCGCGCTCCAGCTTGGAGTTCATCCGCGAGTATCCGAAGTACACCGCGAGTCCGATCACCAGCCACACCACGAACCGCAGCCAGGTCTCCCACGGCAGCGACCAGATCAGATAGACCGAGAAGCCGATGCCGATCAGCGGCACCACCGGCATCAGCGGCAGTTTGAACGTGCGCGGTTCGTCGGGCCGGGTGCGGCGCAGCACCATCACCGCGACCGAGACCACGATGAAGGCCATCAGAATGCCGATATTGGTCAGCTCGGCAACCACGGTGATATCGAGCAGACCGGCCATCGCCGCGGATCCGATGCCGACGATCCAGGTCACTCGGGTCGGCACCTTGCGGACCGGATGGGTCTTGGCGAACCACTCGGGCAGCAGTCCATCGCGGCTCATGGCGAACCAGACGCGGGTTACGCCGAGCATGAAGGTGAGCACAACGGTGACGATGCCGACAATGGCGCCGATCGCGATGATATTCGCGACGCCGGGCATGCCGACCGATTCGAAGGCGGTGGAGAAGCCGCTCGTCGGGCTGATCTCGGTGTACTTCTGCATACCGGTCAGTACCAGCGTGGCCAGCACGTACAGCACCATCGCGATGGCCAGCGAGTAGATGATCGCCTTGGGCAGATGCTTCTTGCCGTCGGTCGATTCCTCGGCGGCGGTGCTCATTGCGTCATAGCCGAAGACGGCGAAGAAGACGGTGGCCGCACCGGTCCAGACCGCGCCAGTGCCGAAGGGGAAGTACGGGGTGTAGTTGGAGCTGTCGATATGGAAGACGCCGAGCACGATGATCAGCACGACCAGTGCGACCTTGATGCCCACCGCGACGGTTTCGAAGCGGCCGACGCTCTTGATACCGCGCGATAGCAGCCAGGCGGTGCCCAGACAGAACAGCACCGCGAATACGTCGATGACATGGCCGTTACCGGTGCCGTGCGCACCCATCATCCAGTCGGGCAGTGTGACGTCGATCTGTCCGAGCAGGAATTTGAAGTATCCGGAGACACCGATCGCGACGACCGCCGCCACCGCGACGTATTCGAGCAGCAGATCCCAGCCGATGAACCAGCCCGCGATCTCGCCGAGCGAGACATAGCCGTAGGTGTAGGCGGATCCGGCCTTCGGGACCATCCCGGCGAATTCGGCGTAGCACAGCGCCGCGCAGGCGCTGGCGACACCGGCGATCAGGAATGAGATGAGTACCGAGGGACCCGTGACGGAGTGCGCAACCGAACCGGCGAGGGCGAAGATGCCCGCGCCGATGATGCCGCCGACGCCGATCGCCGTGAGCTGCCACAGGCCGAGCGACCGCTTCAGCTGCTCGTCGGCGGGTGTCTCCTCCTCGACTTGCCCGAGGGGTTTGCGGCGCAACATCTGGATGCGCAACTCCGCGAGGGACATGGGTCTTCCTTTCATCCTCTGCGATACGCGACGGTGCAGTAGCGCAGATCACATTCTGAGCAGCACTCAGCTAATCCGACCACGAAAGCGCTGTGATCGGCGAATTGGATAAATAAAGTTCGGCGGCCTTGTCCGACTGCACAGACAAGACCGCCGAGCGGAGCGTCAGCGCTGGCTGCCAGGGCGCAGCGAGCGCAGGAAGAACGCCATATTGGCGGGGCGTTCGGCGAGGCGGCGCATGAAGTAGCCGTACCACTGATCGCCGTAGGGCACGTAGACCCGGACGTGATGCTCGGCCTCGACCAGTCGGCGCTGTTCGGCGTCGCGGATGCCGTAGAGCATCTGGAACTCGAAATCGTCGGACTTGCGCGCGGTGGCCTTGGCGAATACGCCGGCGGCCTCGATGAGCGCCGGATCGTGGGTGGCGACCATCGGATAGCCGTCACCCTTCATCAGGATCCGCAGACAGTCCAGATAGGACTGGTCGACCTCGGCCTTGCCTTGGTAGGCCACCGACGCGGGTTCGCGATATGCGCCCTTGCACAGGCGAATGCGCGAGCCCGGACCGGAGAACTCCCGGCAGTCGGCCTCGGTGCGCCGCAGATAGGCCTGTAGCACGGTGCCGAGCGAGGGGAAGTCGGCGCGCAGTTCACGCACGATCGACAGCGTCGAATCGGTGGTGGTGTGGTCCTCGGCGTCGATGGTCACCTGTACGCCCGCATCGGCGGCGGCCGTGCAGATCTGATGGGCGTGCGCACGGGCGATCGCGTGACCGTCCTTGGGCAGGGATTGCCCGAGCGCCGAGAGCTTGAGCGAAACCTCCAGCGGCCCGACAGATCCGGTGTCCGAACTGCGCAGCAGCGATAGCAGCGCCAGATAGTGCGACACAGTACTGCGCGCCTGCTCGATATCGGTGGTGTCCTCGCCGAGATAGTCGACGGTGATATAGCGACCGGAATTCAGCAGAGTTTCGACGGCCGCCACCGCATTCGGCTCGGCTGCTCCCGCGACGAAGCGGTCCACCAGCTTCTTGGTGGTCGACATCCGCGTGACGGTGCGCTCGAGCCGCGGCGACCGCGAGGCCGCGAGCATGGCGGGGCGTAGCAGACCGGAGATTGCCATCAGTTCTCCTCGGGTGCCTGGTGCGGATAGGTGTGCTCGGTCGGCGGGACGAAGGTCTCCTTGATGGTGCGGGCCGAGGTCCAGCGCAGCAGGTTCTGCGGTGAGCCCGCCTTGTCATTGGTGCCCGACGCGCGGGATCCGCCGAAGGGCTGCTGACCGACGACCGCGCCGGTGGGTTTGTCATTGATATAGAAGTTGCCCGCGGCGAACCGCAGCCGCTCGGTCGCCGCGGCAACGGCGGTGCGGTCATCGGCGATGATCGCCCCGGTCAGGCCGTAGGCCGAACCGCCGTCGACCAGTTCGAGCGCTGATTCGAAGGATCCGGCGACGGCATCATCGTAGACGTGGATCGCCAGGATCGGGCCGAAGTATTCGGTGCTGAACGCCGCATCGGTGGGGTCGTCGCCGAGCAGGATGGTCGGGTCGACGAAGTAGCCGACGGAGTCATCGGTATGTCCGCCGGTCGCGATGGTGAGGCCAGGGGTGGCCTTCGCCCTGGCGATGGCATCGGCATTGCGGTCGAAGGCGCGCTGATCGATGACCGCGCCGCCGAAATGCGCGAAGTCGGTGACATCGCCGTAGCTCAGCGTGCCGACCTTATCGATGAGGTCGCGGCCCATCTTGCTCCACACCGACTTCGGGATGAACGCGCGCGAGGCGGCCGAGCACTTCTGGCCCTGGTAGTCGAAGGCACCGCGGATCAGCGCCGTGGTCAGCACATCCGGATCCGCGGAACTGTGCGCCAGCACGAAGTCCTTCCCGCCGGTCTCACCGACCAGTCGCGGATAGGTGTGGTAGTCGCCGATATTCGCCGCGACCGCACGCCACAGATGCTGGAATGTCCCCGTGGAACCGGTGAAATGGATGCCGGCCAGCCGCCGGTCGGCCAGCGCGACATCGGAGATCTTCGGTCCCGCGCCGTGCACCATATTGATGACACCGGGCGGCAGCCCCGCGGCCTCCAGCAGCTTCATCGTCCAATAGGCCGCCACCGCCTGGGTGGGCGACGGCTTCCACAGCACCGTATTGCCCATCAGGGCGGGCGCGGTCGGCAGATTGCCCGCGATCGCGGTGAAATTGAACGGAGTGATCGCATAGATGAAGCCCTCGAGCGGGCGGTATTCGACCCGGTTCCACACACCCGGGGTCGAAATCGGTTGGTCGGCCAGGATCTGCCGGGCGAAGTGCACATTGAAGCGCCAGAAGTCGATCAGTTCGCACGGCGCGTCGATCTCGGCCTGGTACGCCGTCTTGGACTGTCCCAACATGGTCGCGGCGGCAATGGTTTCGCGCCACGGGCCGGACAGCAGATCCGCGGCCCGCAGGAAGATCGCGGCGCGATCCTCGAACGAGAGCGCTCGCCAGCCGGGCGCCGCGGCGGTAGCGGCGGCGATCGCGTCCTCGACATCGCGGGCCTCGGCCGTGGTGAGGGTGCCGAGTACCGCGCCGTGGTTGTGCGGCTGCACGACATCGATGGTCTTGCCCGAGGTGCGCCGATGTTCACCGCCGATGACATGGTGGATCTCGGTCGGCGTGGCGGCGAGTTCGGTCAGCTTCGCCTGCAGACGGGCGCGTTCGGCGCTGCCCGGGGCGAAGCTGCCGACCGGCTCGTTGACCGGCTGGGGCGTGGACACGATGGCGTCCATGAGTCCTCCTTGCTGGTATATGAGGGTGAGCCGAAGTCAACACGGCAAAGCTGCCCGCAGAATCGGACAAGCGGACAAAGATGGAATAACCGTATTGGCGAGTCGTATGAAAGTGGGCGGTGGTCGTGGCTAGGAAAGGTGAGCTGGTGGCCGCAGACCTCGACCTGTTCGGACTGGCGCATATGCTGGCCCAGAATGCGGGCGGGATGGTCTCCATCGAGGACCCGCAATCGCATGTGCTGGCGTATTCGGCATCGGATCAGACGGCCGACCAGATGCGAGTGCTTTCGATCCTCGGCCGCGAAGGGCCGCGCGACTATCTGCGGGTGCTGCGCGAGTGGGGTGTATTCGATCGGCTGCGCAGTACCGACGAGGTCATCGATGTCCCGGCGCACGAGGAGCTCAATATCAAGCGCCGCCTGGTGGTGAGCATCCGCGCGCACGCCGAGGGGAGTGCGCCGCGGATGCTCGGCTCCATCTGGCTGCAACAGGGCGACCGGCCGTTCAAACCGGATGCCGCGGAAATCCTGCGCGGCGCGTCGGCCATCGCCGCCCGACTCATATCGCGCAGTCTGGATGCGCCGACCGGCGAGGCACTGCTGATCCAGCGGTTGTTCGGTACCGGCGGCGGCGCTGCCGATGTGCCCACCGTCGCCAATGCGCTGAACCTGCCGCTGACCGGTCCGGCCGCGGTGGTCGGATTCGCGCCGTCGCCCGGTGCGAACGCGCCGTCGCCCGCGACGCTCGGCAATATGCTTCGCTTGCGCGCCAGCTCATTTCGTGGCGATTCGGTCACCACCGTGCTCGACGACCGGGTCTATGTGCTGCTGCCGCAGTACCGATCCGCGGAAGCCGTGACCGCGTGGACCCGCCAGCTGGTCGAGCAGCTCGAATCGAAGCGCGCGCTCGAATTGCGCGCCGCCATCGCCTGTCCCGTTCCGGATCTGGCCCACGTCGCCGGTGCGCGCGCCGAGGTGGACCGGGTACTCGACAGCACCGCGGCGACCTACCAGAAAAACCGGGTGACCACGCTGGCCGAATCGCGCACCGCGGTGCTGCTCGGCGAAATCCTCGATCTCGTCGGTGACCGGCCGCATCTGCACGATCCGCGCCTGTACAAGCTGCTGGACTACGACCGGAAGCATTCGGCGAATCTGCGCGAGAGCGTCGAGACCTATCTGCGCGAACACGGCGACGTGCGCAATGCCGCGACGGCCCTGCAGGTGCATCCGAATACGCTGCGCTACCGGATCCGCCGCGTCGAAGAGATCATCGGGATGGACCTCGCCGACCCCGCCGACCGACTGCTGCTCGAACTCCAACTCGCACTGCACCGCAGTCGATCACCCGGCCCGGTGGTGCGCGGCGAGCGATGATTATCCGAGCTCCGGTTCGTCTGATCTGGTGACGCAGTAGTTACCGACCAAGGAGATCCGATGCGGAAAATCACCGCGGGACTGTTCATCGCACTCGACGGCGTCGTCGAGAACCCGCAGGACTGGCACTTCCCGTACTTCAATGAGGAGATGGCCACGGCCGTGGACCGTCAGCTCGGTGTGGCGGACACACTGCTGTTGGGGCGCAAGACCTATGACGGCTTCGCCGCGGCGTGGCCGGAGCGGGAACTCGCGGGCGATGTGGACGCCGAGATGGCCAAGCGGCTCGGCGACGCGCGCAAGATCGTGGTCTCGCATCAGGATCTCGCCTTCACCTGGCGCAATTCCGAGGTACTGAAGGGTGATCTGGTGGAGGCGGTCGCGGCACTGAAGAACGAGCCGGGCGAGACGCCCATCGGTATGAGTGGATCGGTATCTGTCGTCCGCCAGCTGCTCGAGGTCGGCTTACTCGACGAGTTGCATTTGCTGGTGCACCCGATCGCGGTGCGCAAGGGTCTGCGACTGTTCGAGGAGACCGACTCCGCGCTTCCGCTGCAACTGCTTTCCTCCGACACCTTCAAAACCGGTGTCGTACATCTGGTCTACGCGAAGGCGACGGCCGAAGGCACCGAAGGGTACGAGTACGCGAAACAGTTCCTGGGCCAGGAGGACAGCTAAGCCTCGATCCACGAACGTAATTGGGCTGTAGAGGTGTCTCGCGGAGGCTCACTACGGCCGGCCCCCTTCTCCCTGCCACGATCGCCTCGCGGACGAAGCGCTCGAATGCGGCCGGTTCCCGGCCGAGGACCTGCTGCACGCCGGTGTACGGAACGCGGAGCACCGCGTGCAGGATCTGCTCGACGTATGCCGGGATCGGTCGCCGACGGCGCGGTGGGCGATGGCGAGTTGTGGGTGGGCTCTCATGTGGTCATGGTCGTGGGCGCCTGTCGGTCACCGCCCGCGACCAGACCGTGGCACTATCGTCTGCGTTCATTCCGCATCGAGGACTTTGCTTGCGCGGCGGTAGTTCTCATTGCGCTCCGCACTTCCATTGCTACCGCCGTTGATCGTATGGGTGATCGCATCGATATCGGATTTATCCGCGTCGTCGTTCAAATCCTTGGAATCCCAATACCATCCCGCAGTGGCGAAGGCGTACTTCGGGTCTTTGGCCAAGTCGGGGTTTCCGACGAAATCGACCTCGAGAGCATCGCTTGCCTTCCGGTAGTTGGTGCGGCCGGTCAGCTGCAGGCCGCCTCGACCGTGGAAGCGGGCGCCGTCACCGGCCCGGTCGTTTCCGAGGTCCTTACGCGACCCGTAGTTCTGCTCGAAATAGGCCTTGCCACCGTATTCTTCGAGGGTCTTCAAATTGTCGGTCTCCACTCCGACCTGTGCGAGGAATGCGGCCGCCCGCTTGGGCGTGTCCATCCCGTAGTCGCGCATCGCCTGGTCGAGGAAGGGAAGGTACTTCTCCAGGGTGGACTTGGGTGTGTCGGGGAAGATCTGCTCGAGTTGGTCCAAGCTCACCGGGTTCATATGCCCGGCCCGCTCCGAGTTGCTTCCGATGATGTCGGCGAATTCGTTCTCCAGACGCACGACCCTCGTGACAATATCGGTCAACAGCGACATTTCCTCACTCGCAGTCAGCTTGCCCGATCCCGCGGAGGCAACCATCGAAGCCGCTTGCAGTACCAACCCCAGCAGTTCCGCCTCGTCCCGGATCTCCTTGGCCATCTTGGCGCTATCGCCTGCCACATCCCCGACTTTGCAGGAGAGCTTGGTATCCCGCTCTTTCAAACCCGCGGTCAGCTCCGACAGTTTTGCCGATTTCGTGTTGTAGTGCGCGGTTACTACGGACTTATTGGCCACATCGTAGAGGTTCGCCGCATCGAGCAGGGCCGTCAGATCAGGCAAATCAGCGGGGTTGCCGCTGCCGAGTTGGTCGACCATCAACCCAAACGCGGTTCGAGCGAACTCGACCGCGCGCTGCACAATGTTCGAAGCACCAGGCGGCGCGGCGAGCTTGTCGATCGCCGCGCGGGCATCCACCATAACCTGCGATACGGTCTGCTTCGGCGCTGTCGGCGGTAGCAGTCCATATCGTGCTCCCCCCCAAGGACGATCGGCGATCGGGTCGTACTGGGGGCCCATGCGCGGGATTGTCACACAACCCGCTCAATCCTTTCGGCCCTCGAGTCCCCAGTCATGGGCGGCGCACCTGGGCTCTAGGGGGTTCCGTACCTGATTTCGGCGCGGGTGATCCGCGCTGGCCCGGTCACGGTGGTCCCTCGTGGGCGTAGAGCAGGCATGAGCCGCGCCCGCCAACTGGCAAACCCAGGCCCCAGCATCTCCGTCTTGGGTGGCAATCAACACTCGCTCACGATCAGCGGATTACCCGCAGGCAGGGACCCGTCGGGATGCCAGGTCGGCGGCCTCTTCAAGCTGTCGCGGCGAGGGTGTCGTCGAGCCAGTCGTAGATGCGTGCTTGGGACAGGCGCATCGCGCCCGGGTGGCAGTGGGCGCCCGCGCCTTCCTCGGCGGTGAACACCATCAGGGTCTTGGGGCAGGTCAGGTGGTCGTAGAGCTGCTCGGGCTGGCCCTTGAAGAACTCGTCCTCGGCGGCGTCGCACACCAGGGTGGGGCACTGGATCCGCTCCGCGATGCCGTCGGCGAGGGTGTAGTCGAGGTAGGAGGCATTGAAGGCCCGAGGGGTGTCGACGCCCATGACGTACATGCCGTGGTTGATCGCCCAGCGGGCGGTTGCGTCAGTGGACATGAGCTGCCGGAGGGCGTCATCGAGTTCGGGGGCGGATTCCGCGCGCAGGATCCGTTCGGCTTCCTTGCGGTCGCCGGGGATGTTCCGCGTCGATATCTGGCCGAGGTCGTAGACGCCGTCGACGGCGATCAGCGCGGCCAGGCGGTGCTCGAAGGCCGCAGCCCTGGGGGCGAGGACGCCGCCCATGCTGATACCGACAAGTGCGATGCGGCTGTTGTCGACTTCCGGGATGGTCTCGGCGAAGTCGATCACGGGGGTGATGACGTTCTCCCAGTCCGGGCGGAAGACCATGCCCTGATGGTGGCGTGGTCCGGGCATTCCGGGGCCGTCGAAGACCAGCACGGTGTAGCCACGCTCGACGCCGGCCATGGCGCCGAAGAAGTGCAACTCCTCGGCGGTGCCGTCGAAGCCGTTGTGCATGATCAGGGTCGGCCGCGGGGTACTGGTGGTGTCGGCCCGGTAAAGGTAGCCGGGCAGGGTGGTGCCCTCGTAGGGGATGCGGACCGGCTCGATGATCGGGGTGAACAGCGCCGCCGCGGACTGGAAGCAGGCCACGCTGCGGTCGTAGGCGTGGTCGTGGCGGGGGTCGCAGGGTTGGCCGTGGAGGAAGAACTCGGCCGAGCGGTAGTAGTTGGAGGCCCGCAGGAAGCCGTCCCGCGCACTGACCGGGTGGCCGGCGTCCAGTGCCTTCTGCGCCTCGCCGGCCACGCGGTCGGCGGTGGCCAGCCACTCGGTGTACCAGCTGTCGTAGTCGCCCTCGACGATGCGCTCGCCGGTGGAGACCACCTCGCCGAAGTCGGCGCCGCCGTAGGCGATGTGGCTCATCGAGCGCAGGGTCTCGTACCAGAACTGGGGGTTGTTGGGGAACAGCAGCTGCTTCATCGTCCGTACTCTCCTCGGGCAGTAAGCACAGATCTGTGCTTGTGCAGAACTGTAGACCAGCCGAGGATCAATAAGCAAATATCTGTGCTTACGATGAGGGGGTGACTTCGAAGCAGCCGACCGCGCGCATCCGCAAGAGCCCTGAGCAGGTCCGCTCGGCCGTCCATCAGGCGGTCATCGACCTGCTGTCCGCACCCGGGGGCGCAGAGCTCACCATCCCCGCGATCGCTCAGCACGCCGGGGTCAACCACACCAGCGTCTACCGGCGCTGGGGCAGCCGTGAGGCGCTCCTGGCCGACGTAGTCACCACCCGCCTGGAACGAGACTGGCCACTAAAGGACACCGGCACCCTGCGCGGGGACCTCACCGCCTGGGCGCAGGCGGGGGTGGCGAGCATCCGCACACCCGAAGGCCGTCTCCTCGTACGAGCCGTCGCCCTGTCCATGCCGAGCAGTGCCGACGCACAGGCGGAACGCGCACAGCACTTCCAGCGCCGCCTCCACGCCATCGAGCGCATCCGTGAGCGGGCCGTTGCCCGCGGCGAGAACCCCCCACCCGTGGAGCAGATCCTCGACCAGCTAATCGCACCGCTCTACCTGCGGGCGATCTTCGGCATCGACCCGCCGGCCTCCGGCTACCCCGAACTCCTCGTGGACAGACTGCTCCGCAACACCGATGCGCCTGGCACAAGCTGAGTGTGGCGCGCACCTGAACCTCCGGCGCCTACTGAAGGCAGCACACGCCGCAGTCGTTACCGGTGGTCACCAATGTGAGCGCCAATACGCACCACCCTGGCCGCCCGCGGGCTGATCGCCCGTGCCTGGCGGCCCACCACCCTCGGACGGATGCACACCGTCACCCTCACACGCGAGGGCCGCGCTGCCGCCCGCGCCGGAATCAGCCTGCGCCGCCTATACCCGGCTGAGGAAACATAACCGCTGATTACCCACCCGGCCTCCTATCAGCCGACATCCCGAACTTCGTCGGATTTTCGGCGATTAGGAACCCTCTATGGCGTGACGATCGCGAAGTTCGGATCGGGGCGGTCGAAGAGGCCGTTGAGTTTCTGCAGGGCGGCGATATTGCCGTCGACCTTGATCTGGCCCTTGATGATCGCGTCGGCGACACTGCCGCCCGCGAGCATGGCGTTGGCGAATGTGGCGCGGGTCAGCGTGAGGGTGGCGTCGGGGGCGGGCAGACCGTCGTCGGGGGTTCGGGCGTAGTGGATCAGCACGCCATTGCGCAATTCGACGCGCTGCGTGCGGTTTTCGGCATCGGTGAAGCGCCAGTCGGTGGTGGCCTTGACGTCCCAGGCCTTGGGGCCGTTGACGAACAGTGAGATGGCATCGAAGGCCTGGTCGATGGTCAGTGCCGCCAGCATGCCCTGTGCGTTGGCCTTTGTGGGGGTGCCGAACGGTCCATTGCGCAGTTCGTGGGCGCCGCTGAGGTAGAAGTTGCGCCAGGTGGCGTTTTCCGCGCCGTACGCGAGTTGTTCGAAGACGCTGGCCTGCAGGTGTTTTGCCGTGGTGTTATCCGGATCGGCGAAGATCACGTAGTTGACCAGTTGCGTGGCCCACCGGTAATCGCCGGCGTCATAAGCCTTTTGCGCCTTCTTCAGCACCTCCTTCGCACCGCCCATGGCATCGACGTGCCGCTTGGCCGATTCGACCGGCGGATGTTCCCACAGATGTGCCGGATTGCCGTCGAACCAGCCCATATAGCGCTGGTAGATGGCCTTGACGTTATGGCTGACCGACCCGTAATAGCCATGGGTCGACCACTCCTTCGTGATCCCGGGCGGCAGCTGCAGCATTTCGGCGATCTCGCTGCCGACATAGCCCTGGTTCAACAGGCGCAGCGTCTGATCATTGAGGTAGGCGTACAGATCCCGTTGTACCGCAAGGAATTCCACGATCCGGTCGGTGCCCCAGACCGGCCAGTGGTGCGAGGAGAAGACCAGATCGGCATTGCGGCCGTACAGGTTGATCGACTCGGTGAGGTAGCGCGACCACACATGCGGGTCGCGCACCAGCGCGCCGCGCAGCGTGACGATATTGTGCAGCGTGTGGGTGGCGTTCTCGGCCATGCACAGCATGCGGCGGTCCGGAAAATAGAAGTTCATCTCCGACGGCGCCTCGGTGCCCGGCGTCAGCTGGAACACCATGCGCACACCGTCGACGACCTCCTCCTGGCCGGAGTGCGTGATATCGAGGGTCGGGTCGATCAGTGTCGTGGTGCCGGTCGAGGTGGTTTGGCCCAGGCCCGCACCGACCTGCCCCTTGGGGCCGCGGGGGAGGGCCGCGCCGTACATATAGGCCGCACGTCGGGACATCGCGGTGCCCGCGTAAATATTCTCGGCAACCGCGTGTTCGAGGAAGCCGGACGGCGCGAGCACCGGACAGCGCCCCGCCGCGACGTCCTCCCGGGTGGTGACGCCGAGCGCGCCGCCGAAGTGATCGACATGCGAATGCGAGTAGATGAGACCGGTGACCGGGCGATTGCCGCGATGGGCGCGGTAGAGCGCGAGTCCGGCGGCCGCGGTCTGGGTCGAGATCAGCGGATCGATGACCACTACGCCGGTATTGCCTTCGATCAGCGTCATATTCGACAGGTCGAGACCACGGATCTGGTAGCAGCCCGGTGCAATTTCGTACAGGCCCTGCTTGACCGTCAGCTGGGATTGCCGCCACAAGCTCGGATTCACCGACAGTGGACAGGGTTCACGCAGGAAGGCGTAGGAGTCGGTGTCCCACACCACCTTTCCGCTGGCGTCCTTGACCGCGCCGGGCTCGAGCGAGGCGATCCAGCCGCGGTCGGCGTCCGCGAAATCGGTGGTGTCGGAGAAGGGCAGCGTTGTGGCGACCCGCTTATTGGCATCGGCGATGTGATCGCTCGGATCGGTGGGTGCGGTGGCGGGGTTCACCTCATCGGAGTCGCCGCACGCGGTGAGACCGACGCCGACACCAGCCACCGCGAGTGCCGCCGCTCCGACCCCGAATACTCCGCGGCGCGACACCCGTGGTGTCCGGTTGTCGTCGTTGTCCTGGTGCTCGACCATCGTCTCTCCTGTCCGTCCTCGGCGAGCCCACCGTAACCACTATTGCAGCGTGACTGCAATAGTGGTTACGGTAGATGCCATACCAGCGGATGTGCTCATGGGGTCGCTGTGATCGGATGCGGATATGAATGAGAGCACTGCGGGCGCCCGACGCAGACGCAATCCGGAACAGACGCGCGCCGCGATTATCGCCGCGCTGCTCGCGGCGATTCAGGACGGCGAACTCGATCCGACCGGTAGGCGCATAGCGGCCAGGGCCGGGGTCTCCGAGCGCAGCATCTTCGTGCACTTTCCCGGACGCGATGACCTGCGGGTAGCGGTCGTCGAGGTGCAATCGGAACGGGTCGAGGCATTGATCGCGACGCCGGATCCGCGACTGCCACTGGCCGAGCGCATCGACGCGGTGGTGCGCCAGAGCGCGGCGATCTTCGCACTGCAGCGCAATCCCCGGCTGCTCGGGCTGCTCGAATCGCATACCGTGCCCGGAGTGGACGAGCGAATGCGGTTGACCGACCGGCGGATTCGCGATGCGCTGGCCCGTACGTTCGCAGCGGAACTGACCGTCGACGGCGGCATCGACGAGGAACTGCTCGATCTCGTCGACGCCGCCGTCGGTTGGCCGACCCGGCACCACCTCGTCGAACGCCGAGGCCGCTCGCAGGCCGAGGCGTCCGCGGCTATCCGCCGGACCTTGTTCGCGCTGCTGGGTTAGGCGTTGGCAGTGGCCTCGGCCTCCGGTTCGGGCGGAGCCTCGACCGTGCGCTTGGGTCCGGTGAACCAGTGCTTGGCCGATACCGCCCACCAGATACCGATCGCGCCGACCACCCCGACCAGGGTGATCGGTGCGTAATTGACAGTGTTCCAGGTGAATTCGCTGTTCCACGGGTAGCCGCGGTCATCGGTCGGCAGTATGAACAGCACACTGATCAATACGATCCAGACCAGGGCGATCACACCAACCGGTCGATACCAGGGACCGAGTTGCCAAGGGCCGGTATGGAATCGGCTGCCGTGCAACTGGCGCAGCAGAATCGGGATGCCATAGGCGATATAGAGGCCGATGGTGGCGACCGAGGTGGCCGCGGCGTAGGCGGTCGGCGCATTCACCGCGGGCACCAGCATCGAGGGAATCAACAGCACGAACGAGAAGAACGAGATGAACAGCACGGCGTGCACCGGTACCTTGCGGGCCGAAAGTCGCGACCAGTAGGCCGATCCCGGTACCGCGCCGTCGCGGGAGAACGCGAACAGCATGCGCGAGGCCGAGGTGACCGAGGCATAACCGCAGAACAGCTGCGCGATCGCGGCGATGATCAGCAGCAGACCCGACCAGAACGAATTCAGCGAGTTCTCCAGGATATAGATCACCGGATAGCCGCTGTTCTTGTTCGGATCCAACGCATCGTCGAGATTCGGAATGGCGAAGGTGACCGCCATGATGAGCAGATATCCGGCAACGGCGGAGACGATGATGGTATTGATGATGCCCTTGGCCGCCGTGCGCGCGGCGTCGTGGGTCTCCTCCGACATATGCGCCGAGGCGTCATATCCGGTGAAAGTGTATTGCGCGTGCAGCAATCCGAGCAGGAAGCTGAACGCCACGCCACCGAAGCCAACCGCGCTGTTGTCGACGGTCTCGGTGAAGACGAACCCGACGCTCTGATGGTGGCTCGCGCCGAAACCGAGCACGATGACGAAGATCGCCACGCCGCCGACATGCCACCAGGCCGAGATATTGTTGATCACCGCGGACAGGTGCGGGCCGATCGCGTTGAGCACGGCGTGCAGGATCAGGATCACGGTGAAGACGAGAAAGATTGCGGTGCGGTCGGTTCCGATGTCGATGCCGATGACGTTCAGCACCGCGGTGGTGAAGATCGCCGCACCGTAATCGATGGCGGCGGTCACCGCGATCTGGCCGATGAGGTTGAACCACCCGGTGAACCAGCCCCAGACCGGACCGCCCAACTCCGACGCCCACCAGTACAGACCGCCGGAAGTCGGGTAGGCCGAGGCCAATTCGGCCATTGCCAGCCCGACGAACAACACCATCACCGAGACCAGCGGCCAGCCCCATGCCATGGTGATCGGACCGCCGTTGGCCAGACCGATGCCATAGCTGGCCAAACCGCCGGTCAGGATCGAGACGATGGTGAAACTGATGGCGAAGTTGGAGAATCCGGACCAGGACCTGGCCAGTTCTTGTTTGTAGCCGAGTTCGGCGAGGCGACGTTCGTCGTCGGATGGTGCGTTGGCTTCGGTCATGATCGCTCCCGGGTGAAAACGCCGCCCTCATACAGCGTTTGCCAGAAACTAAGTGTGAAGTGAGCGCTGGTCAATCGCAGGGAAATATGGAAACCCGGCCGTAATTTCCCCGCAATCGTCCGCCGCCACCGCAATCCCCGGAATCCGTGATAGGCAGGACAGATGAAACCGATGCGCTCCTCCTATGACGTGGTGGTGGTCGGCGGTGGCCATAACGGGTTGGTGGCCGCCGCGTATCTGGCGCGGGCCGGGCGATCGGTGCTGGTGCTGGAGCGGCAGGAGCACACCGGTGGGGCCGCGGTCTCGGAGCGGGTGTTCCCGGGGGTCGATGCGCGATTGTCGCGGTATTCGTATCTGGTGAGCCTGCTGCCGCGCCAGATCGTCGAGGAGTTGGGTTTGCGATTCGCGACGCGACGCAGGCGGATCTCGTCGTATACGCCGGTCGGGGACGGCGGGTTATTGGTCGACACCGCATCCGAGGCTCGGACCAGGGACAGTTTTGTGCGGCTCACCGGATCCGATCGTGATTTCCGGGCATGGCAGCGGTTCTACGGCGCGACCGGTCGGCTCGCGCAACGGGTGTTCCCGACGCTGACCCAGCCATTGCCGTCGCGGTCGTCGCTCGAGCGGGTGGTCGACGATGCCACCACCTGGGCGGCACTATTCGAGCGGCCGCTTGGGGAGACGGTCGAGTCGACCTTCACCGATGACACCGTGCGCGGTGTGGTGCTCACCGATGCGCTCATTGGGACCTTCACCCATGCGCACGACCCGAGCCTGCGGCAGAACCGCTGCTTCCTCTACCACGTGATCGGCGGTGGCACCGGCGACTGGGATGTGCCGATCGGCGGTATGGGCGCGCTCACCGACGCACTCGCCGACGCGGCCCGCGCGGCCGGGGCCGAGCTGATCACCGGCAGCGAGGTGACCGAGGTCGAATCCGACGAGGTCACCGCGGAAGTGCGCTATCGGGACGGCGCGGTCGGCGCACGGCATGTGCTGGTCAACGCGGCACCACACGAGCTCACGCGGTTGCTCGGCGTCCCGGCGGAGCCGAAACCCGAAGGCGCGCAACTGAAGGTGAATATGGTGTTGCGGCGGCTACCCCGGCTGCGCGACATCGCGACCGATCCGCGCGAGGCTTTCGCGGGAACATTCCATATCGCCGAATCGTATTCGCAACTGGAACAGGCCTATCGCGAGGCCGCCGCCGGACGGATCCCGTCCGCCCCGCCGTCGGAGATCTACTGTCACACGCTGACCGATCCCTCGATCCTCGCGCCCGACTCCCGCATGCATACCCTCACACTGTTCGGATTGCACACTCCGGCAAGGCTTTTCGAGTCAGACCCGGAAGCGGCGAAGGTAATGGCGGTGAAAGCCGCACTCGCCCAACTGGATGCGGTACTCGCCGAACCTCTCGTCGACTGCCTCGCCGCGGACGAGTACGGCGCACCCTGTATCGAAGCGAAATCGCCACTCGACCTGGAGCGCGAGGTCGGCCTGCCCGGCGGCCACATCTTCCACCGAGACCTGGCCTTCCCGTACCGCACCGACGAAGCCGATACCCCTGCGGCTCGCTGGGGCGTGGCGACCGATGTGCCGAATGTCTTCCTCTGCGGTGCCGGCGCGGTACGCGGCGGCGGAGTCAGCGGTATCCCCGGTCACAACGCAGCCATGGCGGTCCTCGAAACGCGCTGACTACGTCGGCCCGGGGGAGTGTGCTGTCTGCGTCCACTGTGTGCGCAGTCCCACGGAACAGTTCAATGATGCTGATTCTGCATAACTTCCTCATTTTGGGCGTCTGGAATCGGATGTTCTGTGGCTGTTTTCGCTGGAGGATTCGTGTTTGTCCATGATGGATCCCGGTTGCGCCGTTCGGAATTCCCGCGTCTGATGCCCACTACTCGGCGGCGGCTCGCATCCCTCGAGCCGGTCTCCGATGTAATGCCGATCACATCAGGATTGATGCTCGAATAAGCCAATGGCAATTAATGAGCAAACGTTAACGATTGAGTCACGTTCAGTTCTCGTACAGCGGTTTTGCTGGGCTCGCTTCCCGATGTCCACCTTATGAGGAACAAAAGTATGTTGATGAGGAAATTCGCCGCGACCTCGGCGCTGCTGATCGCGGCGCTCGGTGCCACGGCCGGAACCGCTTATGCCGCACCCGAGTCCGACAGCGGTGCCGTGAACTACTCGGCCACCGCCACCCCGACCTCGACCATCATCAAGACCGAGGCCGGTTCGCTCGTTGACGAGAACGGTGTTTTCAAGATCAAGGCCGCTGACGGCACCACCCTTGCGGGCACCGAATTGTCCTTCCGGGTGGACGACTTCGTCTTTCCGATCGCCGCGGACATCCAGGATCGCACTGCGACGCTGACCCCGCAGTTCGATATGGCACACGCGGCCTACAAGCCGGTCGCGCTGCCCTTTGAGGACAAGGCTCCCTGGAAGTCCGAATACGACCGTGAGCAGGCCGCCTTCAACCGCATGAAGGACACCATCGCCATGGGCGCCACCATCGGCACCCTGGTCGGCGGTCTCGGCGGCGGCGCCATCGGCTGCGTCCTCGGCGGTATCGCCGGTGCGACCGTTGCCTCGGCGGCCATCGTCGGTCTGTTCGGTGCGTTCATCCCGGCCGCGGCCATCGGCTGCATCGGCGGCATCGTCGCCATCGGCGCACTCGGCACCATTGCCGGACAGCTGTTCGTCACCGCTCCGGTCGCTATTGCCGCCGCAGTCCAGTACTTCACCACGATCAATGCCCCATTCCAGGGTAAATGATCTGAATTCGAGGCTCCGACAAGCGGTTCTACGAACCGTGTGGACCTGACCGCAGAACAGCCCCCGGTGCTGTGAGAATAGCTCACTCGGCACCGGGGGCTGTAGCTTGCCGCCCCGTTGTCGGACCGCCACGTTGCCAGTCGTGAGATCACCGACAGCAGGTGATCCACTGCCGGGCAGCTCTGTCTGGAGGCCGGCGTCGTAGATGGTGCGGTGCGGCTGGCCGGCCCCCGCTCCGGTGGGCGGGCGCCGGATGGGGCGCCGATAGCCGCGGTCAGATGTCGATGGGTGCGCTCGTAGGCATCGCGCTCGAGGTCTTGCGCGCCGACCACTGGCATCTCCTCAGCGCAAGTGCGAAGCGTCCCGCGGGCGACTCGCACTCACCTACTCATTTTCGGAGCTGCATCCGCACCCCTCGAAGGAGCGACAGTGGACTGCTCGTCATGGGTTTCGTGTGCGGCGGCGATCGCATCTCCGTGTCTGTCGGCCCAATCTGTCAACGCCAACAGAGTCTGATAAAGCTCTCGGGCCATCGATGTCGCTTCGTATTCGGTCTTCGGAGGGATCGTCGGATAGACCGTCCGGCTCAGCAGGCCCTCGCGTTCGAGGTTGCGCAGAGTGAGTGTGAGCATTCGCCTACTGACACCGTCGATTTCGCGCTCGAGTTCGGTGAAGCGCATCGGTCGCTGGGTAATCAGCAGCAAGATACCGATAGCCCATTTGCCGCTGACTCGATTGAGGACTTTCAGAACGGAACACGCCTGGTCGAGCGAGGAGTCCGGCGAGTCACCTTCGGCGGCGACCATATCCACCTGCACAGGAACATCGTTGTGCCCCTGGAACATAAAAGTGCCTCCTTCCACCCGACCTGCCCGTGACAGATCATGCACTCAGTAGAAAATAGTGCACCATTACAGCGGAGGGTCTCCATGACCAACATCCAGGAATCGACGTACGAACCGGGCCGAGGAGCGTCCCCGACTCGACTGAGTACGCAACGGTTGGACAGTTTTCTCACTGATCATCGGATGGGAGCGCTGGCAACCATCAAACGCGACGGATATCCGCACCTGTCGACCGTTGCCTACCAATGGAATCCAGCCACACGCGTGATTTCGATCGGCTCGACAGCCGATCGTGTGAAAGTCCGCCAGCTCACCCGCGATCCACATGCCACGCTCTACGTGAGCAGCATGGATCATCTCACCTTCGCGGTAGCCGAGGGCACGGCGCAGATCTCTCCCGTCAGCACCGTCCCCGGGGACGCCACCGGCCGCGAAATGCTCGCCATGTTCCCCGAATTCGACAACCGCGACGATGCCCCGATCTTCCTCCAGAACATGGTCGAAGACAACCGACTGGTCATACGGCTCCAAGTCACCAGGCTTTACGGCGACACTCTCGCTGCCGAACTGCACGGATGAACGTAATCAGAGATCCGCTATAGGGCTACAGATCTCCCAGCATGAACGGCACATTGATCTTGCCGAGCACCACCGCGCCCGCGGCCGTCACTCGTGATACCGCAAGCGCGTCCTCGGCCGGAACATCGGTCTCGAGGCCCGGCACACCCCAGGTCGTGGGCAGCCCGGCGACATTGTAGGACTCCTTGACCGTCACCGGAATGCCGAGCAATGGCCGGTCCTCGCCGCGGGCACGCGCCTCGTCGGCATCGTGCGCGGCCACCCGCGCACGGTCGAAGTCCGGCACACAGATCGCGTTGGTCGCCTTGTCGTCGCTCTCGATACAGGCAATCGCCTCGTCGGTCAGGACCGATCCTGGCGACGGCAGCTGAACGTCCGGACACGCCGATTACCGGACGTGTCCGGTGGGAAGGGCGACCCGGCCGGGCTTTGCCGTCATCGACCCGGTCAGTGTGGAATGAGTCTGGAAGGGCGGGGCCCGGACCGCGACGTCAGGTGGGCTTCGATTACCTGCGCCACCTGGTAGGCGTGATCGGTCGGCTCGAGGAGCGGCAGGTATTCGACCGTGCGCGCCAGTGCCGGGAGATCGACGGCCAAGTACATCGCCATGAGCGGGTTCACGAACAGCTCCGTGCCGCGGGTGCGGTCGGTGGCTTGGACATCGCCGAATTCCCCGCGCAACGCGCTGGCGATCTGGGAGTGGACAATGCTTGGGCGCAAAGGTGTTTCGGCCAATGAGTGGACGACTGCCGCGAGATAGGCCGCGCCTTCCGGGCTGTCCAGCGGTATGGAGAGAGCTCCGAGGAACGCGTTCTGCCGTTGCAGCGCCGCGAGATTCTCCAGCACATGTGCGTGACAGACACCGTGATAAGCGTCGACGCCGAAACCGACCGACACCACCAGGCAGGCGATGTTGTCCAGCCCCGCCACGGCCGCGAGGCTGGTCATGTCCTCTTGCGGGGTGCCCAGGCCGGCCTCGTCGCCGCGCAACAGGATGTCTGTGCCACCATCCACCAATACGAGGGCGTCCACGTCGAGTTGCTCGACAAGTGCGGTATAGGCCGCGCGTAAGGGCCGGACACCGGATTTGGGGAACGCGTACACGACCGGCTCGCGACCAGTGATTGCCAGCCATCGCGCCAGGCTGCGTTCGGGGAAGTAATCATCATTGCCGACGGTTTCGGGATTGACGGCGGCGACTCCCGGCACCAGCCAGTCTTCAAGCGGGGTCCGGCGCAGGTCGCTGAACGACAGGTTCGCCAGATACACCTTTTTGCCGAGCCCTTCCAGTGCCACGGCGAGCGGCAGACCACCGTACACATCGAATCCACCGCCCGCCCCGGCGATCAGCACGTGCGAGGCGTCGCGCAGGCGAGTGAACAGCGGCGGCTCGGCCAAGTGATACGAACTCACCTCGCCATCATGGCCACGGCGACAACATGGCGCCAGAAGTCTTTATCCCCGCCCGCCGTTGCGCCGAATGTCGCACGTTCATGGCTCTCCCTATGTCAAGGGGCGGTTGGGAGTTCGGCGTTAGGCTGGTTTGCGGCGCCCGGATAGCCACCTGGCACCATGCTGCAGAGCGGGCACCCCGTACGCGGGGTGCCCGCTCTGCTGATTGGCCAGCCGAGAGTTCGCGGGAATCCAGGGAATGGTCGAGGAAATGGCGGTCGACCGACTGGCCACGATGCCCACTGATCACCGGTTGGACTCCGACCGGGCTAGCATGCTCAGGCTGTTCCAGAAACTCTGGAAGCAGAAGAGGATAGCGATGAACTTCGAAACCAAGCGTGTTCCGCGGATCGCCCTACTCTCCGCAATGGCCGGTGCCGCAATGCTGATCGGCGCTGGCACCGCCGCCGCCGATGACTGGCCCTCGGACGGCGGCGCATTCGAGGTATATGAGACCAAGAATTTCGCGGTCCAATCCGACCCCGACTACTGGAACCCCCTCTCCGACCGAAACCGCCTGACCTCCCCCTACGGCACCAACACCCGCATCGTCTGCACCAGCTTCCATGGCGTACAACAGGATTGCTGGCAAGCCGACCCCAACGGCAACCCCCACAAACTCACCACCGCCCCCCTCGACGTCCCCTACGCCGGCTCCAGCGGAACCGGCCACTTCCCCCCCAAACACTACATCTACCCCAGCTAACCCAGCCCTAGTCGCGAGAATGCGCTGATGCAGGTTGCTCTCGACGTTTACCTGCATCAGCGCATGGTGATCGACTGTCCAACGGGGTATTTGCGCGGGTGAATTGGGTTTGTTGGCAAGGGAGTTCGTGGGGTTGGTTTTGTGGGGGGCCAACCGGTAGTTGAGGAGTTCGCGCTGTGGAGTTGCGGCAGTTGCGGTATTTCGTCACTGTGGCTGAGGAATTGCATTTCGGGCGGGCGGCTGAGCGGCTGCATATTGCCCAGCCTGCGGTGAGTCAGCAGGTGCGGCGGCTGGAGCGGGAGTTGAAGGTCCAGTTGCTGGATCGGTCACCGCGGCGGGTGCGGCTGACGGAGGCTGGGGTGCGGTTTCTGCCCGCGGCGAGGAGTGTGCTGAGCGCGGCCGATCAGGCTCGGGCATCGGTGGCCGATCTGGCCGGTGCGCGGGCGGAGGTATTCCGGCTGGGCACGGTGACCGGGCTGGGTGCGCGGCTGGACACCATCCTGGATGCCTTTGCCGAGCGCCTTCCGCAGGTGCGGATCGAGTTGGTCACCCTGCCGGTGCGTGAGCGATTGGCGCAGGTGGCCGACGGTCGACTCGATGCCGCCTTCGTGCGCGCGCCCGCCATCGAGGACACCGCCGACCTGGAGTATCTGCACGCGTGGGACGACCAGCTCGTCGCGGCTCTGCCCGCCCGGCACCCGCTGGCGGCGCAGGAGACGGTGCGATTGGCCGATTTGGCGTCGGTGCCACTGCGGATGACCGAGCGGCGCAATCATCCAGCGCTGGTGGATCTGGTGCTGATGTCTTGTCAGCGTGCGGGTTTCGAGCCGGTGCCGGCGCCGACCGCGACCACCCTGCAGGACAATTTGGCCGCGATCGGCACCGCCGCGGCCATGTGGACAGTGATCTACGCCGCCAACGCCGACCAGGTGCACAACCCCCGGGTGGTCTTCCGGCCGTTCGCGGACGGTGGCATGAGCCTGCCGATCGCCGTGGCCCTGCGTGCGGGAACCGATGCCCCCGGTTCGGAGCTACTTCGGACGCTCCTACCGGCGGAAAGCGCGCGGTACCTCGAACAATAAGGACTCGTTATCGCTGTGCGAACGAACTGACCCTTGGTCGATGATCTTCGATCGGGTGAACTGATGACAGGCCGCCGAACCGGGCGGGAACCCACAGTGGAAAGCCCGGATGTGGTCTGTCCCAACCCTTTTCAGTGAGGAGAGTCAGTCATGCCCATTGTCACCGTGCAGCAGGGCCCGCGCACCGTCGAACTCAAGCGGGATCTGGTCCGCCGGATCACCGATGCCTTCGTCGACGCCTACCGGATTCCCGCCGAGACTGTGCAGGTCTGGATCCACGAGACGCCCGCCGACAGCTGGGGTGCGGCCGGGCAGTTGACCGCCGATAAGAAATAGCCGACCGAGGGACGCCGATGCCCGGCCGATACCGTCGCGGTTATGCAGATGAAGCATGAACGTCCGTGGCGGTTGCCGGTCGGGCCGACGGTGCTGGTCTTGCTGTCGGCCGGAGCGGGTGCGACGGATGGGTTGGTATTCACCGAGCTGGGCAACGTGTTCGCCAGCGTGTTGACCGGCAATCTGGTGCTGCTCGGTGCGGCCCTCGGTATATCCGGCATCGAGTTGACACCGCCGCTGGTGGTTCTCGTCAGCTATTTCGTCGGTGTCGCGGCGGCGGCGCGCTGGTGTCGCGCCATGCCTGCGGGGCCGCTGCGCATCGCACGTCTGCGTCACTGTCTGGCGGGCGAGGCGGCATTGATGGTCGTGCTAGCCGCGGTTGCCGTATTCGCCGGTGCGGTCGGTGTCGTTCGCCTGCTGCTGCTCGGTGCGGCCGCGCTGGCGATGGGTGTCCAGTCGGCCGCTGTCCTTATTATTGATCGCCGATCGCCCACGACCTACATGACCAGCACCTTCACCGGTCTCGTCAGCGATCTTGTCGCCGCCCGCCGCATCGAACCGCTCGCCGTCGCCCGTATCGCCGCCGTGGTACTCGGCGCCGCCGTCGCAGTGGCACTCTATTCGGTAAGTGCCCATTGGGGTTTCGTCATTCCCGCCGCGTTGATCGCAGCCGCGGCCGGTCTCGCCTATACCCACTGGTGGCTCGAGGGCGCGCTACCGGCCATATCGACGTCGGACGAATAGTCACGCCGCGTCGATGCCGGAGCTCGGCGACGGCAGGCTGAATCAGTGGCTCGGCTTCGATTCGGGCGAATCCGGTCCGAGTTGCTTACGCCGGAATCGGATTTGCTGTTGCAGGAATAGGACCCGGTCCCTGGTAGTGCGGGTGTCCGGATGATCCGAACCGAGAATGCGCTCTTGGTCGGCGAGTAGTTGCTCGTTCTCGGTGAGGGCCCGCTGCATGTCCTGGCCACCGCGATTGGCCGCGATATTGCTTCGGGTGGTGAGCGTATCGACGTGGTCGGGCCCCAGAATGCGCTCACGGTCGATGGCTACCTGCTCGAATTCGGCAATGGCACGGTCGAGGTCGCCGGACTTGCCGAGCCAGTATGCGATGCTGTGGCGGGTCTGCAGGGTGCTGGGGTCGTCGGGGCCGATGACGCGTAAATGGTCGGCCAGGAGGTGCTCGAGTTCGGAGATTGCTCGCGGAATATCACCGTTTTCGCCGTGCAAGTAGGCGATGCTATGGCGGGTGTTCAGGGTGTCGGGGTGGTCCGGGCCCAGCACGGAAGTCTGATCGTGCAGAATCCGTTCGTATTCGGCTGCGGCTGCGGCCGGTTCGTCGCTTTCGCTGGACCAGTAGGCGAGGCTATAGCGGGTGTTGAGGGTATCCGAGTGGTCGGCGCCGAGGATGCGGACTTGATCGGTGAGTAGCTGCTCCAGTTCGGCGATGGCGCGCGCGACGGCGCGCGCGGCGGTGTCGTCGAGACCGAGCAGGCTCCTCGGGTCGTGCGCCGCCTCGGCGACGTCGTACAGGCCGCGCACGTTGGTGAGGTTGTGGCGAGTGGTCATGGTACGAGGATCATCGGGACCGAGCACGCGCAAATGGTCGGTCAGCACCGCGTCGAGTTCCGCGACGGCTCCTCGCATATCGCCGCTTTGACCACGCCAATAGGCGAGCTGGTGCCGGACGGTCAGCGTGACGGGGTCGTCGTGACCGCACGCCTCGACAAACGATGGCAGCCACACGGCATACATATCGCGATTGCTCGCAGGCCGCACTGTTTCCATGCCGAGGAGCAACTCTTTGGCCGACTCGGCATCGCCGTAGCCGAGGTAGTGCCGGGCACCCGAGCCGCGGATGTATTCGACTGCCTGCTCAGAGATCTGGGTTCCGCTCGTGACCGCCGATTCGATCGCGATCCCGATCGCCGCCGCAATCGCGCCGTGTGCCTGGGTGCTCTCCCAGTCGAGCCGCTCGGCCTCGGCCGCTAGCGTCGGAAGCAACGCAGCGTGCTGAATTCCAAGAGATTCCCGCGCGGTACCGGCCCGGCTGCGAGTGACCAGCACGCCCAGTTCGACGACGAGGTCACGGATCAGGGCCGTATGCAATCCGGAGACGGCGAACTGTGCCAGAGCGGATTCGAGCAACTCCATCGGCAGCACTGGACCCTCCCCGGCCGCGACCAGAATGGCGAGCAAGGCCCCGAGAACCTCGGCGGTATCGGGATCGGTGGCGTGCAGTGTGCCGCGAACTCGGTGCAGCACAACGGTTTCGAGCCCGATGCCGGCGGCAATGTCCGCATCGGTAATGCTGGAGTTGACCTCGATGAGCAGTCGGGCCAGCAGCCACCCGCCTGTGACGGCACGCGAATGACCGATGTTCGGTGCTTCCATAGAAAAGCTGGTAGGGGTTTGCACGAGCAAAGCATCGATCCAGCGCACCCACAATCGCGGATCGGCCGGTTCGAGCTGGTGCCGAGCGGATTCGAGCACCATGGCTGAGATGTCCTCGGCACTCGGCGGTAGCAGTTCGATCCGGTGCAGATGCGCGAGCTCCGGCAACTCCGCGACGCCCGTACCCGCACGCACGCCGAGAATCACACGCACATGGGTGAATTCGTCGACGCGGGTCAGCTCGGCGACATGCCGGACGAGGTGTTCCCGGGTTCCGGGCTCGAGCTGGTCCATGCCGTCGAAGACGATGGTGATCCGGCGACCGGGTGCCCGGAGCCGGGCCAGCGGCCGCTGGACCTCGATATCGAACAGGTCGAGTTCGGCGGCGTCGGATTCGACGACGACATCGGCGGCATCGCGAAATCCGGGAACCCGGTGCGACAGCTGCGCGGACAGTTCGCCGGTCACCGACTCGAGCGAGCTGCCGACCGTGAGAAATACTGCCGCGGTGACATATTCGGGTGCGATCGCCAGCCCCTCGACCAGACTCGGTCGAATGAGCATGGCCAGCAGCGTGGACTTCCCGGATCCTGCCGGGCCGACGATAGCGCGCAGACGATGGCCACCGGTTTCGACGATCTCGACGAGACGTTCACGAATGACATCGGTGAGCAACAGTCGACGGGTGAGCTGATCGACGAACCCTGCTGCGGGACGGCCGGTTACGGCATCGCGCCGTCGAGCGGCATTGGGCACCAGCCAGAGTCCGGGATCGCCGCCCGCGATGGTCGACAAGGTGCCGGAGGTGAACGAAAGATGTTGCGGATGTTGGCGTTTGCAGGTGTTGCCGATGGGCTCGACCAGATCGGATGGCAGCAGGTTCTCACCGCGCAGCGGCAGGCCGCCGGTAAAGGTGTCGACCATGGTCCGGGTGAAGCAGCCCGCGTAGGCGGGGCCTTCGCCGGAGGCGACGAGGAGTTCCATCCGTCCGGATGAGCGGGTGAGCATGTCGGTCCAGCGGCGGGCCGCACCCTGCACACCCTCCCCGCTCTCGCAGGCATCGATGAGCACGATCAGACCGTCGAGCGTGGATGCGTTGAGTAGTTCTCGAATGCCCTGCGTCAGGTGGAATGCGGTGCGCGAGTTGGGGAATACCGGCGGTGAGTCGTGCGCGAGCAGGAAGAAGTCCTCACCGGCGGTTGCCACGCCGTGCCCGACGAAGCCGAACAACAGGGTCGCCCGCTGCTCCGAAGCGGCGGCGAAGGCATCGTTCACTGCCTCGGTCAACTCGTCTGCAGTCGGATCCAGTACCGGCCCCTGCTGCGTGGTGGCAGGTTGCCAGCCGCCCGCGGCGCTGAGATTCGCATAGAGTTCGGTGGCCAGCTCGCCCGGAAAGCCGAGTCGGGGCAGCGCGGCGCACTCGGACCCCACGACCAGCGCCAGCCTGCCACCCATAGACGAAAACATAGCCGAGCCGGGCGAAACCGTCGGCGCGTCTGCGGCTAGGGAACGCTGACGGATTCGTCGCAGCTGTCGGGTGGGTCGACCAGTCCGCATTCGACCGGTGCACGGGTCGGGCGGTAGTCGGCCGGAACGCCACCGGACCGGATGATGCCGCGGTAGACGTCTACCGCGTCCGTGGGTTGGCGGGTCAGGGTGGGGTCGGTCCGCACATCGACGGTGTAGAGGCCGAAACGCGGTGTGTAGCTTCCCCATTCGTAGTTGTCGGTGAGGCTCCAATAGTTGTAGCCGATGACATTGATGCCATCGGCCTTGGCGCGCTGCAGCCAGTAGACGGTGTCGCGGAGGTGGTCGGAGCGGGTGTAGCCGTCGGTGCGCGGCTTACCGTCCTCGGTGGGCATGCCGTTCTCCACGACATACAGTGGGCGATCGGGAAATAGCTTCGCGTAGTGACGCAATGCGTAGTAGATGCCCTCGGTGTGAATGGGCAGTTCCCAGATCGGCGGACCCTCGTTCGAACCGCCCTGCACCGCTTTGCTGGTTTCCGGCACCGGCGCGAAATAGTAGTCGACGCCGATGAAGTCGAGCTTATCCGCGATCCGATCCACAATCGGCTGATTCACCTCGGTCTCGGCACCCGCGACATAGCCGAGATTGCTCGTCACCTCCGCGTCGGGCATGTTTTTATGAATGGTGTCATAAATCGCGTTGTGCGCCTGGGTAATTCGGTCCAACATCGCGGGCGCATCATCGGGGGTGATCGCGCCGATGCGCAACTCCGTGCCGATATAGGCGGCCGGCTCGTTGAAGGTGACCCACAGTGGATTGCGAGAGGTATAGCGGTTCACCACTTTTCGCATATTGGCCAGCCAATCCTCGACCATGCCCGGATTGCGCCAGCCGCCGCGATCGGCGGCCCAGCCGGGATACACCCAGTGATCCAGGGTGAGCATCGGCCGCATACCGGCGGCGAGAATGCGCGCGATCACATTGTCGTAGAAGCCGAATGCCGCCTCGTCCCAGGTATCGGGTTGCGGCTGCACGCGCGCCCATTCGATGCCGATCCGGTACACCCGCACCCCGAGGCGGGCGGCCAGATTGATATCGGAGATATAGCGCCGGTAGAAGTCGACCGAATTCTCGTAGTCGTCCCCGGCCTTGCCGGAATCGATGTAGCGGGTCCAATTGCTGTCCGGCGCGTGGCCCTCGGATTGGAAGCCGGATGATGCTACGCCCCAGAGGAATTCGCGGCCGAACGGTGCGATGGAGGCGTGTGCGCTCGGCATGGCGACACCGGGCAGCAGCAGTGCGGTCGCGATCATGGCGAGTGCGACGAGGGCACGTCGGCGCATCGGTGTTCGCATCGAGCTCCTGTCCCGATCCGGCACTGTTCGGTCGTGCGTCACCGGCGCAGCGCCGCGCCGGCCGATGATCTGCCAGCGTAACCATCGGATAGCTGAACCTTGGGCTGCGCGCCGGTGTGTCGCGAATGCTGCCGGAAGTGCCTTGAAAAGACGGACGAGACGTGGCATCACAACGATTGCTCCCTGTTCGCGTACGGACAGGGCTGATCCTCAGCTCACCCGCCCACCGATGCGCCGAGTGAGATCGTCTGCGGTGTTGCGCACCTGGGCGGCGAGATCGGCCCAGTCGGCGGCGCAGGGAATCCGCTCGCAGTGGTGCCGCAATGTCACGCTGATCGCCGCGATCGGCCGATGGTCGTGATCAAAGGCTGGATAGGCGACCGAGGCGAATCCGGCGGTGACATGGCCGTCCTCGCTCGCCCAGCCGCGACGGCGCTCGGCCGCCAGAATGCCGCGCAGCGCGGCGAGGCTGGTCGGCCCGCGGTCGGTGCGGCGCACGAAGGCCGCCGCCGACGGGAACAGCGCTCGTACATGGGCGGCGGGCAGATGCGCCAGGATCGCCCGGCCCGATGCGGTGAGCTGCGCGGGCAACCGCACGCCGACATCGGTGACCAGCGTCTCCGGGCGCGGCGGGCGTTCCTTGATCAGATACAGCAATTCGTTACCGTGCAGGACTCCGAGGTGCGCATTGTGCCCGACCCGCCCGGCCAGCTCGCGCAGCAACGGTCCGGCCACCCGCTCCAGCGGATCGTGGCGCAGATAGGCCGAACCCAGTTCGAAGGCGGCAATGCCGAGGCCGTAGCGCCGCTCGGCGGGCAGCCGGGTGACGAAGCGAGCCTCCTCCAACTCCGCGAGCAGGTGATATGTGGTGGAACGGGGGATGCCGAGCTCGCGCGCGATGGTCGACGCGGCGATCGGCCCCGCCCTGGTCGCCATCAGCTGCAGCACGGCGAGGCCGCGCCGAAGTGCCGGAATATCGCTGCTCGTTCCCATGTCTCTTCCTGCGATTGTCTCGGATACCAGACAGAACCTGGCCCAGCCTCATTCTCCACCCGCCTTCGTGGTTGTGGAATGGGCCTATGCCGGAAACCACGCAGTTACCGCCCGTGGAGTTGGACGGGCCGCTGACCGTCGAACGCATCGTGGCCGTCGCCCGCCGCGGCGCCGGGGTGCGATTCAGCGCGGCCGCCGAGAAGCGGCTGACCGACGCGCGCGAGCATGTCGACGCGCTGGCGGCGGGGACGGTCCCGACCTACGGCGTGTCCACCGGCTTCGGCGCGCTGGCCACCCGGCACATACCACCGGAGAGCCGGGCCGCGCTACAGCGGTCGCTGATCCGTTCGCATGCCGCTGGCGCGGGTGCGGCGGTCGAGACCGAGGTGGTGCGCGCCATGATGGTGTTGCGGCTGCGCACGCTGGCCACCGGACATACCGGGGTGCGTCCGGAGACGGCACTCACATTGGCCGCGTTGATCAATGCGGGCATTACGCCGGTGGTGCACGAATTCGGCTCGCTCGGCTGCTCCGGTGATCTCGCGCCATTGGCGGCGGTCGCGCTGGCGCTGATGGGGGAGGGGGAGGTCACCGACTCGTCCGGCAACCTGGTCTCGGCGGCAGATGCGTTGCGCGCCAAGGGGATCGAACCATTGACACTCGCCGAGAAGGAGGGCCTCGCGCTCACCAATGGCACCGACGGCATGCTCGGCATGCTGGCGCTGGCGATCAACGATCTGGGGGAACTGCTCGACGTCGCCGATATCACCGCCGCCATGAGCGTGGAGGCACTGCTCGGCACCGACCGGGTCTTCGCCGACGATCTGCAGGCGCTGCGTCCACATCCGGGACAGGCACTCTCGGCGCGGCGCATGGCGGCCGCGCTGGCGGGCTCGGATATCGTTGCCAGCCACCGCGGTCCGGACTGCAACCGGGTGCAGGACGCGTATTCGCTGCGCTGTGCACCGCAGGTGCACGGTGCCGCCCGCGACACCCTCGCCCATGCCGGAACGGTCGCCGATCGGGAAATGGCCTCGGCGATCGACAATCCCGTGGTGCTCGCCGACGGCAGGCTCGAGTCCAATGGCAACTTCCACGGTGCGCCGGTGGCGTATGTCCTCGATTTCCTCGCCATTCCGGTCGCCGATGTTGCGAGCATGGCCGAGCGCCGCACCGACCGAATGCTGGATGTCGCGCGCTCACACGGCCTTCCGGCCTTCCTCGCCGCCGATCCGGGTGTTGATTCGGGCCATATGATCGCCCAGTACACGCAGGCGGGCATTGTCAGTGAGCTCAAACGCCTCGCCATGCCCGCCTCGGTGGATTCGATCCCGAGCAGCGCGATGCAGGAAGACCATGTGTCGATGGGCTGGTCGGCCGCCCGCAAACTGCGCCGGGCCGTGCACGGGCTGAGTACCGTGCTTGCCATCGAATACCTCACGGCGGCAAGGGCATTGGATTTGCGGGCCCCGCTGCGGCCCGGTCCGGCCACCGCGGCGGCCCGTGCGCTGCTGCGCACCAGGGTCGACGGTCCGGGACCGGACCGGCACCTGGCACCGGAGATCGCCGCCGCGGCCGAACTCATCCGCTCCGGCGAGCTGCTGGCCGCCGTCGCGCCACACCTCGGCTCCTGACGGGCCATTCGCTGATATGGAGGGAATTTGATGACACGAACGATTCGGGCGGCGCGTGGGTCGCGGCTGACGGCCAAGAATTGGCAGGCCGAGGCCGCCATGCGGATGCTGCACAACAACCTCGATCCGGAAGTGGCGGAGCGGCCGCAGGATCTGGTGGTGTACGGCGGTACCGGTAAGGCCGCGCGCGATTGGGCCAGCTTCGACGCGATCACGCGCACGCTCACCACGCTCGATGCCGATGAGACCCTGTTGGTGCAGTCGGGTAAGCCGGTCGGGGTATTCCGGACACACGAGTGGGCGCCGCGCGTACTGATCGCCAATTCGAATCTTGTCGGCGATTGGGCGAATTGGCCGGAATTCCGCAGGCTGGAATCGCTCGGGCTCACCATGTACGGGCAGATGACCGCCGGGTCGTGGATCTACATCGGCACCCAGGGCATCCTGCAGGGCACCTACGAGACGTTCGCGGCGGTGGCGGATAAGCGCTTCGGCGGCACCCTCGCCGGAACCCTCACCCTGACCGCGGGATTGGGTGGTATGGGCGGTGCGCAGCCGTTGGCCGTCACCATGAACGGCGGGGTGGCGCTGGTCGTCGAGTGTGATCCGGCGCGCGCCGAGCGCCGGGTGCACGACCGCTACCTCGATGAGATCGCCACCGATTTCGACGATGCCGTACGTCGGGTCTCGAAGGCGCGCAAGGAACGAAAGGCGCTGTCGGTGGGGCTGATCGGCAATGCGTCCGAGGTCCTGCCGCGACTGCTCGCGGCCGGTGTCGAGGTCGATATCGTCACCGACCAGACCTCCGCGCACGATCCGCTGGCGTATCTGCCGCGCGGGGTCGAGCTCGCGGACTGGGCCGACTACGCGGCCAAGAAGCCCGACGAATTCACCGACCGCGCCCGCGAATCCATGGCCGATCACGTCGATGCCATGCTCGGCTTCCTCGACCGGGGTGCGGAGGTCTTCGACTACGGCAATTCGCTGCGGGGGGAGGCCGAACTCGGTGGCTGCGCGCGGGCCTTCGACTTCCCCGGATTCGTACCGGCCTACATTCGGCCACTGTTCTGCGAAGGCAAGGGGCCATTCCGCTGGGCGGCGCTGTCCGGCGATCCGGCTGATATCGCCGCAACCGACCGCGCGATGCTGGAACTGTTTCCCGAGAACGAATCTCTGCGCCGCTGGATCACTTTGGCCGGGGAACGCGTTGCCTTCCAAGGGCTTCCGTCCCGCATCTGCTGGCTCGGCTACGGCGAGCGGCATCTGGCCGGTCTGCGCTTCAACGAGATGGTCGCCAGCGGTGAACTGACGGCGCCGGTGGTCATCGGCCGTGACCACCTCGACTCCGGCAGCGTCGCATCGCCGTATCGCGAAACCGAGGCAATGGCTGATGGCTCCGATGCCATCGCCGACTGGCCGCTGCTCAACGCGATGGTCAATACCGCCTCCGGCGCGAGCTGGGTCTCGATCCACCATGGCGGCGGCGTCGGCATGGGCCGCTCCATCCACGCCGGACAGGTCTGCGTTGCCGACGGAACGGCATTGGCCGGACAGAAGATCGAGCGCGTGCTCACCAACGATCCCGGTATGGGTGTGATTCGGCATGTGGACGCCGGCTACGACCGCGCCAACGCGGTCGCCGAGGAGCGCGGCGTGCGAATCCCCATGCGGGAGAACCGGTGACGGCGGCCGGCGGCGGCGCGAACGGCCTGCTCACCGAAATTGCCGAGGTGGGCCGGGATGCGCGGCGCGGCGGATACTCCCGGCACGTCTACGACCGCGCCGAGCTGGAATTGCGGGACTGGTTCACCGAACAGGCGGCCCGACGCGGCCTGGATGTGACCACCGACCGCAACGGCAACATCTGGGCATGGTGGGGGGCTCCCGGTGCCGGTGCGGTGGTCACCGGAAGCCATCTGGACTCGGTGCCCGGCGGCGGTGCGTTCGACGGCCCGCTCGGCGTGACGAGCGCTCTCGCCGCCGTGGATATCCTGCGCGCCAAGGGTTTCGCGCCCGCGAAACCGCTCGCGCTATTGGTTTTTGCGGAGGAGGAGGGCGGGCGCTTCGGGGTGCCGTGCCTGGGGTCCAGGCTGCTCACCGGTGCCATCGATGCCGACCGCGCCCGCGGACTGCGCGACGCCGCCGGGATCACCTTCGCCGAGGCCGCGGCCGAGGCGGGGCATGATCCGCGGCGATTCGGCGCGGATCCTGATGCGCTGGCGAATATCGGCTGCTTCGTCGAATTGCATGTCGAACAGGGGCGCGGGCTGATCGGCCTGGACAGTCCGGTCGCCACCGGCAGCAGCATCATCGCGCACGGCCGCTACCGGTTCTCCTTCACCGGCCAGGGCAATCACGCGGGTGCGACCCGTATGCCCGATCGGCACGATCCGATGTTGCCCGCGGCCGCGGTGATCGCCGCCGCCCGCCGTGTTGCCGCGGCCACCGACGATGCCAGGGCCACCGTAGGCAAACTGATACCGACACCGGGTGGCACGAATGTCATCGCCTCGACGGTGGATCTCTGGCTGGACGCGCGCGTTGCCGGAGACGGACGCACGGCCGCGCTGGTCGAGGATATTGCCGGATTCGCCCGGGAGGCCGCGGCCGCCGAGGGATGCGAGGTCACGGTGACCGAGGAATCGTATTCCGACGATGTCGTTTTCGACGACGCGCTGCGCGGCCGCATGGACGGCGTGCTCGGCGGTGTCCCCGCGCTGCCCACCGGTGCCGGGCACGATGCGGGCATTCTGGCGGCACATGTGCCGTCGGGCATGCTCTACGTGCGCAATCCAACCGGGATCAGCCATGCGCCGCAGGAACACTCCGAACCTGCGGACGTGGATTTCGGCGCAGCGAGCCTCGCTCGCGTGCTCGAGGACTTGGCGACATGAGCGTGCAGTGCGAGGTGCGCATGCCCGGGGATTCGGATGTTCGCGCGAACCCGATGTGCAGGGATTCGATCCGATGAGCGGGTACTGGGCCGAATTCGCCTGGCTACCGGATGGATTGGCGGAACGGGTGACGATCGAGGTCGCCGGATCGTCGATCCGCTCGGTGCTACCGGGGACCGAGCCGAGCGGAAAGGTGTTGCGCGGGCTGACCGTTCCCGGCTTCGCGAATGCGCATTCGCACGCCTTCCATCGCGCGCTGCGCGGCCGTACCCACCACGACCGCGGCTCGTTCTGGACCTGGCGGGAACGGATGTACGCCATCGCGGACCGGCTCGATCCGGATTCCTACTACCGCCTCGCGCGCGGGGTATACGCCGAGATGGTGCTCGCCGGATACACCAGCGTCGGTGAATTCCACTACCTGCACCACGCGCCGGGCGGGATGCCGTACCGCGATCCGAATGCCATGAGTACCGCACTGGCCGCGGCCGCCGAGGACGCCGGAATCCGGCTCACCCTGCTCGACACCTGTTACCTCACCGGTGGATTCGGCCGAATGCCGGACGAACACCAGCGCCGCTTCAGTGACGGTGACGCGACTGCATGGGCCGAGCGCGCCGCCGCATTCAAACCCGAATCGGAGCTGGTGCGTACCGGTGTGGCCGCGCATTCGGTGCGTGCGGTGCCGCCGCAGGCGCTGGCGGTGATCGCCGAACAGGCCGACGGACGGCCGGTGCACGTCCACCTGTCCGAACAGCCCGCGGAGAACAGCGATTGCCTTGCCGCACATGGGCGGACGCCGACCACATTGCTGTCCGAAGCCGGGTTGCTCGGGCCGGATACGGTGGCCGTGCACGCCACGCACATGAGCGCCGCCGATATCGGTCTGCTCGCCGCGGCACGGGCGCGGGCCTGCTTCTGCCCGACCACCGAACGCGATCTCGGCGACGGCATCGGACCGGCCCGCGAACTCCTCGATGCCGGAGTTCGGCTATGTCTCGGCAGTGACAGTCATGCCGTCGTCGACGGCTTCGAGGAATGGCGTGCGCTGGAATTGAACGAGCGCCTTGCCGCCCGCGCGCGCGGACGCTTCGATATGGCGCAGTTGTTCACCGCGGCAACCGATCACGCGTCGATCGGCTGGCCGGAGGTCGGACGCATCGAGGCCGGTGCCGCGGCGGATCTGGTCACCGTTGAGCTCGATTCCATCCGAACCGCGGGCGCCGAACCGGCCGCCGCGCTGTTCGCCGCCACGGCAAGCGATATCCGCGAGGTACTGGTTGCCGGGCGAGAGGTGGTCTCGGACGGCCGCCATCTGCTGATGGCGCAACCCGAAATCACACTGCGCGACGAGATTCGGGCCTTGTACGCACCGTGAGGTCATTGTCCACCGACGGAAAGGAAGCCGTGTCCACCCTCATCACGGGAATCGGTGAGCTCACCACCAACACATCGGACGGGCCGCTGCACAATGCCGCCGTGGTGATCGACGGTGCGCGCTTCGGCTGGATCGGTCCGGCCGCCGCCGCGCCCGCCGCCGATCGCAAGGTCGATATCGGCGGCCGCGCGGCACTGCCCGGCTGGGTGGACAGTCACACCCATCTGGTCTTCGCCGGTGACCGCACCGCCGAATTCGAGGCGCGAATGGCCGGTCAGCCCTATCGGGCCGGTGGCATCGCGACCACCGTCGCCGCCACCAGAAGTGCCTCGGACGAACAGCTTTCGGCCAATCTGCGGCGGCATATCGCCGAGGCCTACCGGCAGGGCACAACGTGTCTGGAGACCAAGACCGGATACGGCCTGAGCGTGCTCGATGAGGAGCGCGCGGCCCGCATCGCCGCTGCCACCGTCGATGAGGTGACCTATCTCGGTGCGCATCTGGTACCGCCAGATACCGATGCGCGATCCTATGTCGACCTGGTCTGCGGCCCCATGCTGGATGCGGTCGCGCCACATGTGCGCTGGGCCGATGTCTTCTGTGAGACAGGAGCTTTCGACGAGGATCAGTCCGATCGCGTGCTGCGCGCAGCTGCCGCACGCGGTCTCGGACTGCGCGTCCACGGCAACCAGTTGGGCACCGGTCCCGGCGTGCAGTTGGCGGTCCGCCACGGTGCCGCCAGCGTCGATCACTGCACCCACCTCACCGATGCCGATATCGAGGCCCTGGCCGCCTCGGACACTGTCGCCACCGTGCTGCCCGCCTGCGACCTGTCCACCCGTCAGCCGCTTGCCCCGGCCCGCGCACTGCTCGACGCGGGCGCGACCGTCGCCCTTGCCACCAATGCCAATCCGGGCAGCTCCTACACCACCTCGATGGCCTACTGTGTGGCCACCGCCGTACTCCAAATGGGTCTGTCGGTGGCCGAAGCGGTATACGCGGCAACCGCGGCGGGCGCGAAGGCCCTGCGCCGCAACGATGTCGGTGTCATCGAGGTCGGTGCGCGCGCCGATCTCCAGGTGCTCGATGCGCCGTCGGCCACACACCTGGCCTACCGGCCCGGCGTCCCGCTGACCCGCGCGGTGTGGCGGCTCGGCGCGCGCGTTCCGGTTGCTGTTGCCGAATTATCGGATACCGCAGGGTGATTCGTCTACCGCAGAAGTGCTCGGATCTACGGTGTTCCATCCAATGACCGCAGTGCCGAATCCACCAGCGTGCTCGCGGTGTGGGCGCACACATCCACGGCCGCATCGGGCGCGAGTCCGCGCACATCGATCAGCACGATGAACGCCTCCCAGCCGACCACCACGGCAATGCTCGAAACGAGATCGTCGAACTGCCGCTGGGAGATCTGTTCACGCACTGGTTCGAGCGCCCACTCGATCCAGCGCACCCGGCGCAGTCCGGGGCGCGGTGCGTCCGCTGCTGGCGGGTCGGCGGACAGCTTCACCAGCCGCCGACCCATCGGTAGTAGTTCGGTGATCTCGGCTCCCATCGCCCGCACCAGTTCGGCTATGCGCACGCGCGGGTCCGCGGAGTGGATATGTGTCAGCGCCGCATCGGTATTCGCGCTGAGCAGCCCGATGGTCGCAGCGAGCATCAGCTGGTCGAGGGTGGGGAAGTGCAGGTAGACGGTGCGCCGGGAGACCTCGGCCGCGGCGGCGATGTCATTGACCGACGGTTCGATGCCGCGGTGCAACAGGGTCATGGAGGCGTCGACGATGGCCTTGCGGGTGCGTCGGCGTTGGGCGACGCGGCCCGAGGTGAGTTGGGTGGCTTCGTCGACCTGAACGCTGAGCCGAGTGGTATTGCTGAGCTGAGTGGTGTTGCTGAGTTGGGAATCGCTGAGCTGGGCGGAATCGCTGACACGGGCTCGGTGCTCGGTCATTCGAGGATGGTCCTCCATTGTCATCTCGACAGGGCGCATTGTCATCTTGACGGGGTGCGCGCGGCCAAACCTATACTAGGTTGCACTTATTGCACTGGAGTGCATTTAGGTTCGGGAGGAACTAAATGACTATCGGGGATCTTGGATTTGCGCTGCCCGCATTCGCCGTGGGCACGGGTTCGTTACCGGAGCGGGAGCAGGTGTTATGAGCCGCCGGGCGGCGCGGGAACCGGGCTGCGATACCCACGATATGGTGCTGGTGCACCGGGTCTTCCGTCGCGAATTCCGTTTGCTGGCAGACATTGTCGAGGTCACCTCGCCCAATGATGTCGAACAGGTAGCGCGGATCAGTGAACACGCTCGCGAGATGCTCACCGCCCTGCAACAGCACCATGGTTCCGAGGATGAGCTGGTGTGGCCGAGATTGCTTTCGGCGCAGGTGGATTCGGCACTGGTCGATTGCATGGCAGCCCAGCACGACGAGATCGACACGGTAATGCGGCGCGTCGATGCCGAACTGGCCGAATGGGAACACCAGGGCGGGACGGAAACGGTGGATCTACTGGTCGACGACCTGCGCCGACTCCATGAGGTGCTGACCGAACATCTTCGCCTGGAAGAGGATTCGGTACTGCCGGTCGTGTCCGAGACATTGACCGAGTCGCAATGGGCCGAACTCGGCAGGCGCGGTCTGGCGTCGCTGCCGCTGCGGCGGGCTCCGATCTTCCTCGGTCATATCGCCGAAGAGGCCGACGAGCGCGAATGGGCGGAATTCCGGAGCCGCGTCCCGGTCCAGATCCGGCTGCTGCACCGCCTGTTCGGCCGTCGCGGCCATGCCAGGGAGACCGCACTGCTGCGCCGCGATCTGGACTCGGTCGGAAAGGTTGCGAAATAGCTCGGCTCACCGTGCGGGGAAGCGGATGATGCGATCATCACCGGCACGGACGTCACCGCGGCCGTCCGTGTTGGAGGTGGTCAACCACAGGCCGCCATCGGGGG
This sequence comes from Nocardia sp. NPDC005998, assembly GCF_040614395.1. Taxonomy (NCBI): domain Bacteria; kingdom Bacillati; phylum Actinomycetota; class Actinomycetes; order Mycobacteriales; family Nocardiaceae; genus Nocardia; species Nocardia sp. NPDC005998. The sequence continues at coordinate 229,092 of NZ_JBEXUI010000008.1, forward strand.
CGATCGCCACCGTGCGTAGGCGACCGAGGTCGGGTATGCGGGACTGTGGCGTGCCGAGTGTGCCGTCGTGCAGGGGGACCGTCCACAGTCGTTCGCCACGCAGCGCCGCGACGTAGAGGGTGTCACCGGCGATGGCGATGCCCGATGGCGATGCTTCGGCGGGCTTCCAAACGATCTGGGGGTCGGTGAATCCGCGATCCGCACCGCCCACACCCTCGACGGCGGGCCAGCCGTAGTTGCGGCCCGGTTCGATCAGATTGATTTCATCGAAGGCGTTCTGGCCGAATTCGGCGGCGAAGAGTCGCCCCGCCTGATCCCACGCCAGACCCTGCACATTGCGGTGGCCCAGGCTGTAGACCGGTGAGCCGGGCGTCGGATTGCCCGGTGCCGCAGCGCCATCGGGTGTCAGGCGCAGGATCTTGCCGTTCGGACTGGCCGGATCCTGAGCTCGACCGCCGTCCCCCGCATCACCGGTTCCGACGTAGAGCATGCCGTCGGGCCCGAAGGCGATCCGGCCGCCGTCATGAGTATTGGCCTTCGCGATGCCGTCGAAAATGACCTCCGATTGTCCGTCGAGTCGCAACCGCACGATCCGGTTATCGTCAGCGGCGGTGAAATAGGCGTAGACATAACGTGTTTCGGCATAGTCCCGGGCAACCGCGAGCCCGAGCAGACCACTCTCGCCGCGCGCGACGACACCTGGAACCTCGTAAACCTGCTCCGGCGCGCGCCCGGGACGCACGCGCAGAATCCGCCCGGTATCCCGCTCCGCGACCAGCGCGTCACCATCGGGCAGGAACGCCAGCCCCCACGGCACGGCGATATCGCCGACGATCTCCTCTCCCGCATCCAGATCCGGTACACCCGATGGTGTACTCGGCGCGGTCGTGGTGACCACGGCCGTCGTCCGATCGGGCTGTGCCTGGGAACCGCTGGCACAGCCCGCGACGACGCCCACCACGAACAAGGCGGCGACGGTGATCCGTCGACGCGCAATCGAACCTGTGATCCCCATGCGTCTGCCTCCGATCTGCGCCTGCGGTCGGTCACCGGCGGGGGTGTACATCGATCCTGCCCGGTCCACGCTCGCTGATGTCGAGATGGGGTTCCGATGCGGCGCGCTAGGCTCGACAGCGGGGCCAGCCGCCGTGGGAGGGAAAGATCAATGCAGATCGCCATCGTCGTCTATCCGGGCATGACCGCGCTCGACGTGATCGGGCCCTATGAGGTGCTTCGACTACTGCCCGGTGCACGGCTGCGATTCGTCTGGCACGAGCCGGGGCCGATCACCACCGACAGCGGTGTCCTGCTGCTCGGCGCCACGCACTCCTTCGACGAGACACCATCTCCCGATATCGTTCTGATCGGCGGTTCGGGCCCCGCGACCGCGACCACGGCCGCCGACGAACGGCTGCGTGCCTGGCTGCGACAGGTGCACGAGACCTCGACCTGGACCACATCGGTATGTACCGGATCGGTGGTCCTTGCCGCAGCGGGGATTCTCGAAAACAAGCCAGCGACATCGCACTGGGCGGGGTTGTCGGCGTTGCAGGCGCTCGGCGCGCAGCCACGCGCCGAGCAGCGGATCGTGCGGGACGGCAAGATCGTGACCGCCGCGGGCGTCTCGGCCGGTATCGATCTCGGCCTGTGGCTGGCGGGGGAGATTGCGGGTAAGGAGGCGGCCGAGGCGATCCAGCTGATGATCGAATACGATCCGCAACCGCCCTTCGACAGCGGGCATATGAGCAAGGCGAGTTCGGCCGTGCGGCGCAAGGTCACCGCGATATTCGGTCGCGAGGGCGCCGATCTGCTCACCGCCGATCCACGCGCCGTCGTCCGGGAGGCGAGCGCCATCGCCAAACTGTCGTGGACGACGGCGATCGGTCGCGCCCGCGCCCGTCGTCGACTCGGCAAGCGTTAGTTACTGCCTGCCACCAGCACCGCCACCAGGGCGATCGCGCCGGGCAGGGCCTGTACGAACAGGATTCGACGGCTCGCGGTCGCTGCACCGTAGATCCCGGCGATGACAACGCATGCGGTGAAGAAGATCATCGCGGCGAATCCGACCGGGTCCGATGCGATGACGCCCCAGATCAGCCCGGTCGCCAGGAAACCGTTGTAGAGCCCCTGGTTTGCGGCCAATACCTTGGTCTGCTCGGCAAATTCGGCGGTGCTGCCGAAGGCCGCGCGCACCCGCGGCGTCGTCCACAGGAACATCTCCATGACCAGGATGTAGATGTGCAGCAATGCCACCAGGCCGACGAGTACTTCGGCTACCACGCGCATGAACTGATCCCTTCGAGAATGTGTCGTCCACAGGATGATCGATTGCGGACCGGTGCGTCGGCAGGCGCGCCAGGGCGATCCCGCCGGGTACTAACTCTTGTGCAGGGTCCCGGTGATATTTCCGAGGAGCCCGCTGAAACCGCCGCTGAAGCTGTAGCTCACCGAACCGTCCGGTTGCAGTACGACCTTCGAGACCGACCCTTCATCCATACAGCCGTTCGCACCGCCGGACAGCCGCGCCACGAAAGCGATCTCGTTATCGGTGACACTGGTCAGACGTTCGGCGCGTTCACAACGACTACCCGAGGCCTGGCCGGTATTCGACGAGGTCGCGATCTCTTCACCGACATTTCCGTCCCGGATGGTCAACTCGATATCGAAGGTGGCCAGCGCATCCCGGGCGGTCCCGGTCCATCTGCCGACGAACGCTTCCGGCACCGATGTGCCCGCTGTCGCGGTGCGCGAGACCTCCGTGGTCGAGGAGGGCGCACTGTCGGTCGCATCGGAGGTGGTGCTGACCGTCGCGGAACGATTCGCGGTAGCGGAGTCGGAGGATTTGCCGTTGAGCTGCGTGCCGATGACGAAGGCGCCGACCGCGACCACGACACCGACCACAACGGCGCCGATGATCAATGCGGTACGGCGACCGTGCCTCTTCGGTTGCGCAGCGGGGTGATTCGGATACTGGCGGGGCGGTTGCGGCCCAGCGGCGTAGGCGGGTTGCGGCCCGGACCGGTCGTACGCCGGAGGGTACGGCGCGTACACATTCGATCCACCCGTCCGACCGGCGCGCCAGGCCACCGTATCGGCCGAGCCCTGCCCCGCCCCCACGGTCCCCGAATTCGTCGGCGGTGGCGGTGTGTGCGGCCCCGAATTCGATTGCGGCACGGGCCGGGACACCGTCGGCGCCGACCGTGACGGATCCTGCGCCGGTTGCGCGAACCCGACCTGCGGCAGCTCGACCGACTCCAGATCGAGCAGCGCCACTGCCCGCCTGCTCACCTCCTCCAGCACCGGCGCGGGCAGCCAGCCGCCGCGTTCCGGAACACCGAGTTCGGCCAGCTGATCCAATAGTTGGTGCGGTGTCGGACGCGCCGCGACGTCCTTGTTCAGACATGCCGCGATGAGCGGACGCAACCGCTCCGGCACCGCCGCCAAGCGCGGCTCCTCGTACACCACGCGATACAGCATCTGCACCGTCTCGCCGGAGCCGAACGGCCCCTGCCCGGTCGCCGCGTAGACCAGGACGCCGCCGAGCGCGAATACATCGCCTTCGGGTCCCATAGCCGGGCCGACCACCTGTTCCGGACACATGAATCCCGGTGAGCCGATGACATTCCCGGTGGTCGTGAGCGCGCTGTCCTCGGCGCCCCTGGCGATACCGAAGTCGATCACCTTGGGCCCGTCCACGGCCAGTAGCACATTCGACGGTTTCAGATCGCGGTGCACGATTCCGGCACCGTGTACGGCGATCAATGCCTCGGCAAGTCCGTGCGCGAGCACCAGCAGCGTGTTCTCGCTGAATGTGCCGAACTGCTCGACCGCGTCGGTCAGCGAGAACCCGGCGACATATCCGGTCGCCAGCCACGGTGGCGTGGCGTCCACATCCGCGTCGAGCACCTGTGCGGTGAATTTGCCGCCGACCCGCCGCGCCGCGGTGACCTCGCGCCGGAATCGCTCCCGGTACTCGTCGCCGATCAGATCCGGCCGGATCACCTTCACCGCGACCGTGCGGCCGCCCGCGCTGCGGCCGAGGTACACCCGCCCCATCCCGCCCGCGCCGAGCAGGCCGAGCAGTCGGTAGTCCCCGATCCGCGTTGGATCGTCTGTGCCGAGCGGTCGCATCGCGAAATGGGGTCCTCTCACCTGACGTTGAACAGGCAAAGGCTACCCATGGCCGCGCTCGGTGTCCGCATGCACCGAGCCTCGACCGAGTTATCGAGCAGCAGTAGCCCCCGCGTTTCGCGGCATGCGATCTAGCCGTGCGCCGCCGGAACCGGCGCCGGAGCGTCCCGCCGTACCTGCCGTGCCAGCAGATACGCGGCGATGACGGCCGGAATGTTCATCAGCACCCCGTACACCGCGGGTGGCACCGCCATCTGCGAATTGTGCAGCACGCTCGAGGCGACCGCGATGGCCAAGGCGCCGTTGTGGATACCGATCTCCATTGCCGAGGCGATCGCCTGATCGGCCTGCACCTGGAATATCCGCGGCACCGTGTAGCCGATGATGAAGCTCAACGTCGAGAGCAGCAGGCTGAGGGTGGCGAGTTTGCCGATGTTCTGGGTCAGCGTGTGGAATTCGCGCCCCACCGCCGCCACCACGACCAGAGCGAGCACCACCGCGGAGACGATCTTGACGTTCTTGCGCATCCGGTCCGCCCATGCGGTGAACCGGCGATGCACCCACATCCCGAGCGCGACCGGGACCAGCACGATCGCGAACACCTGGATGAACTTGTCCGGCCGCAGCCCGATCGTGGCGTCGTCAGCCATGAACAGGGTGAAGGCCAGCGTGACCACCAGCGGCAGGGTGAAGACCGCGAGGATCGAATTGATCGCGGTCAGTGTGATATTCAACGCCACATTGCCACCGGCGATATGACTGAACAGATTCGCCGACGGACCGCCGGGGGATGCGACGAGCAACATCACTCCCACGGCCAGCGCACCCTCGAGCCGGAACAGGTAGACCAGGCCGAGGCAGATGGCGGGCAGTACCACCATCTGACACACCAGCGCGATCACCGCGGCCTTGGGATAGCGCAGCACCCGCGCGAAGTCGTCGACGGTCAAGGTCAACCCGAGTCCGAACATCACCAGCGCCAGGGCCAGCGGTAGGAACACGGCGAAAATCGTTGAACCCATTCAGATCTCCTCATCAGGACTCGGTCGGGTACTGACGTTATCGACTCACCGGCAACCCGGCGACTCCAGCCATGGGAGCCCGGCCAGGGCGGGCCGCCGGATTCGCCGATGCGATGATGTGTGTGCTGCGCGATCGAGACACTCGTCGGACCTGAAGGGCTTTCCCCGGATGCAGACCTATCGGCTCGTATTGCTCACCCTCGGTACCGGACTCGCCTGCGTGACCGCCTGCGGATCGGGCGACAGCGGCTCCGCGACCGTCTCCAGCGCGACCACTGCGGTCGCGACCACGTCGAGTGCCGCGCCGCTGGCGAAATGCGGGCTCGACCTGGCCGCACCGGTGATCCGCTCCGCAATCGCGACGCTGCCCGCGGAGCCGATCACAAAGGCGGCGTGGTCTACCGATCCGGCGAGTTTCGTTGGCACATTCGATCCGTGCGTCACACTGTCGGCCGTGATCATCACCGTGCCGGGTGCGACGGGCAGCTCACCGGAGCAGGTGCTGCTGTTCCACAAGGGTGACTTCGTCGGGACGGCGACCCGGGACAGTCACGGGTTCACCGCCTTGGACCCGGGCCGGACGACCGATGACACCGTCGGTGTGACCTATAAGACGCCCGGCAGCTGCAATGCCTGTCCGGACGGCACCATTACGCCGGTCCAATTCCACTGGGATGGAAAGCAAGTCCGGACGATCGGGACGCCACCGAAATAGCCCTTCCGGCTGCCGGTTACGTTCGGCGGAAGATCCGGTCCAAGGCGGTATTCAGCTCGGTGGCCGGATCGTCGGGCAGGGTCGGCATGCGCCAGGCGATGATCTGATCGGGACGTACGAGTAGCGCGCCGCTCGGGGAGAGGCCAACGGTATCGGCCCAATCCTGGTCCAGCTCATGGACTTCGAGTGGCAGGTGCGCGGCGGCGGCTTTCCAGTTGGTGCCATCGGGTCCGATGAGCAGGACGCATGCCGTATCGACGAGGTCGAGCGTGGAGCGGCCGTCGGACAGCCAGCGATGGGGCACGCGGGTGCCGGGTTGGCCGGTCAGATCGAGGTGCGCCATGGTGTTCGGGCTGCCGTCATCGATGACCGCGCCCGAGTGATAGCGGTTGCCGAGGATCAATGCGATCGGGTCGGCGAGCGGTGTGGCGTCCCTGGATTCACGATTCATGGTGCGCAAGTTGGCGGTTCGAATGCTCGACTGGTCGGCGATGTACCAGCCGACCGGGCGGCGTTCCTCGTGATAGGTATCCAGCAAGGCCGGGTCTTCGCCGCGTAGGACGGCCGCCAGCTTCCAGGCGAGGTTGTGTGCGTCCTCGATGCCGGTATTGGCACCGGCGGCGGCGAATGGCGGCATGACGTGGGCGGCGTCACCGGCCAGGAAGATGCGGTCCGCACGGTAGCGCTCGGCAACGAACATCCCTGGCTCCCACGGTAATACGCTGAGCACATCGATGGCGATATCGGGAACGCCGATGGCCGTTCGCAATACGTTCGGCCATTCCTCGACGGGGCGGTCGATACCATCAGTGGTGGTGAAGATCCACCGGTGTAACCCGTCGATCGAGGCGAAAGCCCCGGGTGCGTCGGCGTTCTCGATCTGGCAGAGGTTGAATTCGCGTCCGCGCACCAAATCCGACAGATCGGCGCGGAAGTAGACATTGACCGCCCGGCCGAGCGTGCCGCGACCGTCACGTGGGATGCCGAGCCGTTCGCGGATCGGGCTCGACGCGCCATCGGCCGCGATCAGATAGTCCGCGCGCAGCCGTTCGACCGTGCCGTCGGCGGCGCGGAGCGTGGCAACGATGCCGTCGGATTCGGTCGCGAAGTCGGTGAGTTCGACGCCGAACCGCACGTCGCAGCCGCGGGTGACGGCAATGCGGCGCAGCACCGGCTCCAGTAGATCCTGGGCACATAGGCAGGCGGTGGCCGGAGTGATGGTCGACCAGTCGGGGACACCGCCGGGCAGTGTGAAGGGGATGCGGGTGGCCTGTGCGAGCGTCGGCCCGGCCGCGAAGTGCTGGTACTCCGCGAGGTCGCGGGCGGCGTCCAGGACTTCGTCGGCAATGCCGAGCTGGCCGAACAGCTCCATGGTGCGGATATTGATGCGCCGGGCCTTGGGCTGCGGTGAGGTGGTCGGCCTGCGCTCGACCAGCACCGTCGCCACGCCCTGCTGGCGCAGGAACAGCGCGGCCGAGAGCCCGACCAGCCCGCCGCCGACAATCAGAACGCGAGGTGCGTGTACGTTGTACATCATGTGTACTTTGTACACGAATGGTTGAATGCCCGGCAAGGAGGTGGCAATGAACGAGCGTCGGCGAGGCGAAGGCATGAACGAGGAGTCGTCACCGCCCGGACCGCTGATCTGGTCGCTACCGGAACCGCCGGGGCGACCGACCACGACATTGAGCCGGGCGAACATCCTGCGTGCGGCACTGACGGTGGCCGATGCCGAGGGCGCCCGCGCGCTGACCATGCGCCGGATCGCCACGGCGGTCGGCGCGTCGACGCCGATGTCGCTGTACCGCTACGTCGGCAGCAAAGACGGCCTGGTCGACCTGATGATTGATGCCGTCTACGGTGAGATTCCGCTGCCCGCAAAGTCTGCGGGGTCGTGGCGCACGGCGCTCGAAGATCTCGCGCTGGCCACCTGGTCGGTGATCCAGCGTCACCTCTGGTTCGGCGAACTCGTGCACACGCGACCGCCGCTCGGGCCGAATGCGCTGCGCTACTTCGACTTCCGCTTCGCCCTACTCGAGCCGCTGCACATCACAGCCGACGATATGACCCTGATCACCGCCGCCGTCGACGGCCACCTCATCGGCGCAGCACTGCAACTCGCCGAAGAAAACCGCATGCGCACCCGCTCCGGGCTGCACACCGACGATGAACTGGCTGCCGCCGCACAGCCCATCTTGGCGCCGATCCTCGCCGACGGCCGCCACCCCGCCTTCGCCCGCTGGTTCGCCGCCCGCACCACCACCGGCGGCACCGACCCCGTCCAATGGACCCTGACCTGCCTCCTCGATGGCATCGCGGACCGCTTGGGGTTGCCGAAATAGCCGCTGGCAGTCGGTGGCAAATCCGACGAACCGAACGGACCGCACCTAACCGAATATTCGCCAGTTGATTGCTATGGTCTGGGCGCGTCAATCGAAGCGACCCCTGTCCGCATGCTGCGTACCAGTCGAGAAAGGGCAAATAGTTGTCGGGGCATGGAGTGGCATCAGCGCTTATTCGTGCGGCTCGGTTGGCGACCGTCGCTGTCGCAGCAGTAGCGCTTACCTGGAGCGGTGGTGGACCCGCGACCGCGGAGCAAACCAGCGCCGGTGCGCTCGCCGAGCGTTGGACCGCGATGCACGACGGACCGCAGCAGTACCCCGATGTGCATATCGACTGGGATGTCCCGATTCAGATGAGCGACGGCGTCGTACTCAAGGCCAATGTCTATCGGCCCGTCGACGCTACGAATGCGGTGGTGAACACTCCGCTGCCGACGATCGTGAACCTCACGCCATATACGAAACTCGTGACCAATCTGGTCGATACGGCACTGGCCACGCCCGGGTTGCAGTCGTTCACGATGGATCTGGTTCGGCGAATCAATCTGTCCGGCACTCCGATCAGCGGATTCGGCGACCTGGTCCACCTGCTCGACGGCGGCACCATCCAGACCATCCTCGGCATCGACCGGAGTCTGATCCGCAGCGGGTACACGCTGGTGGTCGCCGATGTGCGTGGTACCGGCTTCTCGCAGGGCCAGTGGAACACCCTCGGCATGCGTGAGCAATTGGATACCCGCGAGGTGATCCGCTGGGCGGCGGCCCAGCCGTGGTCCAACGGTGACGTCGCAATGAGCGGCGGCTCGTATGCGGGCATCAACCAGCTGCGTGCGGCCGAAGACCCCCCGCCGGAACTGAAGGCCATCTTCCCGGTGGAGGCGGGCAGCGATCTGATGCGCGATGTCGTCGCGCCGGGTGGTGGCGTCGGCACGACCTTCCTGCCGATGTGGCTCAGCAATGTGAACCAGACCAAGATCATCCCGGACGTGCAGTCGATGCTCAACGGCACCTTCGACTGGAAATGGCTCCAGTCGCGGCTGGCCGATCCGACGACGAATACCGATCTGCTGGCCCAGGCGCTGCTGACCCCGTCCCTGGACCGGATGCCGACCGCGCTGGCCGCCGCACTCGACGAGCGCAGTGATTTCCGGCAGGGGATTCTGGGGCATCCGGAACGAATTACGGTGCCCACCTTCGTATATGGCGGCTGGCACGATATCTTCGCCAATAGCGCGGCCAAACTCTACAACGCGATCCCGCTGCCCGCGTCGAAGAAGCAGTTGGTGATCGGCGATACCTACCATGCGAATCCGGGTGCGGGCACGGGTGCGCCCGGTGCCCCGCCGCGGCTGGATGTGCTGCAGCGGGTGTGGTTCGACAAGTGGCTCAAGGGCATCGATAGCGGTCTCGACGACTTCGGGCCGGTCACGCTGTGGGAGCAGGGTTCCGGCTGGAAGACCATGAGGACGTTCCCGGAAGCCGGTGTCACCCATCGCCGTGTCTATCTGTCCCCGGCGTCGAGCAATACCGCCGACCATGCGGTGCACGACGGATCATTGGTGGGGACGAAGCCGCGCGATCGGCTCGAGTTGCAGGTGGCGCCCGGCCTGTCCACCGTATGCTCGCGCGATGCCGCCCAGGGGTCAGCAGGAATCTTCTCGCCCTTCGATGTCTGCGCCAAGGACTCCCGGGTCGCCGAGAGCAATGCGCTGACCTTCACCAGCAAGGCGATGACCGAACCGACGGTGATCTCCGGTCCGATCAATGTGCATCTCAATGCGATTCACGATGCGACCGACGGATATTGGAGCGTCACCGTGAACGACGTCGCCCCCGATGGCACCTCGACCGTGCTGAGCACCGGACAGCTCACCGCATCGTTGCGCGCGGTGGACGAGGCCAAGAGTGTGCGCTCGGCGAACGGCGATTACACCGCGCCGTTCAATCCGATCACCCTGGACAGCCTGCTGCCGGTCGAGCCCGGAAAGCCGGTCACGCTGGATATCGCGGTCATCCCGACCCAGGCCGTGCTGGAAGCCGAGCACCGGCTGCGCGTGGACATCTTCGCCGCGAACCCGCCGAAGGCCTTGGCTTTCCGGCCGATGCTCAATGCCACCGAATTCAAAACGCAATACCTGCGACTCGATCCGGACGTCCCGAGCTTCATCAACCTGCCAACGGACCGGCCCATCGGCTGACCCCGCGATCCGAACCGTCATCGGATCGCACCGGGAGGCGCTTGCGCTCGTGTTCCAGTCCGCGCAGCTCGAAACCTGGATCGGCGGTTGGGCTTTCGAATTGGTTCGAAATATGTGGCGAGACTTGACTGGAACGGGATGGCGGAGTTATTGTATAAATGGGAAGTAATTCGGCGGGGTTTTGGCGTGGGCCGAGAAGTTTTGATTTCGCACTCGACATTCAGTGGGTACGAGTGTAATTTTGGACGTTGCGCTGGTTGCCTCCCGTCCACCTCATGAACCAATCGTTGTAAACATCATCCGTTGCGGTTGGTGTTTCCTCGTGTGGTGCGCGAGTTTCGTTCGGGTGCGCATCCGGGGCGAAATTCGTCAGTGGACAAGCGGTGATCGCGGGGTGCCGCGATCCGCGTGAGGGGAAGGACGCACCTTGTCAGTATCGAGCCGGACGGTCGCCGACAAAGACCAGGTAGTTGCCGGTGTGCCCGGCGCGCCGAAGCGGATATCCTTCGCCAAGATCCGGGAACCGCTCGAAGTGCCCGGCCTGCTGGATGTGCAAATCGATTCGTTCGCATGGTTGATCGGTACCCCCGAATGGAAGGCCAGCGCCGCCGCTCGCGGCCAGCAGATCCCGACCGGCGGGCTGGAGGAAATTCTCGAGGAGCTCTCGCCGATCGAGGACTTCTCCGGGTCGATGTCCCTCTCTTTCTCGGATCCTCGTTTCGAGGAGGTCAAGGCCTCCGTCGACGAGTGCAAAGACAAGGATATGACCTACGCGGCGCCGTTGTTCGTGACCGCTGAGTTCATCAACAACAACACCGGTGAGATCAAGAGCCAGACGGTCTTCATGGGTGATTTCCCGATGATGACCGAAAAGGGCACGTTCATCATCAACGGCACCGAGCGCGTCGTGGTGTCGCAGCTGGTGCGTTCGCCGGGTGTGTACTTCGACCACACCGTGGACAAGGGCACCGAGAAGGATCTGCACAGTGTGCGGGTGATTCCGTCGCGTGGCGCTTGGCTGGAGTTCGATGTCGACAAGCGCGACACCGTCGGTGTGCGCATCGACCGCAAGCGCCGCCAGCCCGTGACGGTCTTCCTCAAGGCACTCGGCTGGAGCACCGAGCAGATCACCCAGCGTTTCGGCTTCTCCGAGATCATGATGTCGACCCTGGAGAAGGACAATACGGTCGGCACCGATGACGCACTGCTCGATATCTTCCGCAAGCTGCGTCCGGGCGAGCCGCCGACCAAGGAGTCCGCGCAGGCGCTATTGGAGAACCTGTTCTTCAAGGACAAGCGCTACGACCTGGCGCGCGTCGGTCGCTACAAGATGAACAAGAAGCTCGGCATCGACTCCGGCACGGCGCTGGTGCTGTCCGAGGAAGATCTCGTCGCGATCATCGAGTACCTGGTCCGCCTGCACGGCGGTGATCGGGTGATGACCGCGCCCGGCGGCGAAGAGGTGCCGGTCGAGGTCGACGATATCGACCACTTCGGCAACCGACGCACGCGAGCCGTCGGCGAGCTGATCCAGAACCAGATCCGGGTTGGCTTCTCGCGCATGGAGCGGGTGGTTCGCGAGCGGATGACCACCCAGGATGTCGAGGCGATCACGCCGCAGACCCTGATCAATATCCGCCCGGTCACCGCGGCGATCCGGGAGTTCTTCGGAACCTCGCAGCTGTCGCAGTTCATGGACCAGAACAACCCGCTTTCGGGTCTGACCCACAAGCGCCGCCTCTCGGCGCTGGGCCCGGGTGGTCTGTCCCGCGAGCGTGCCAGCCTCGAACTGCGCGATGTGCACCACAGCCACTACGGCCGGATGTGTCCGATCGAGACCCCGGAAGGTCCGAATATCGGATTGATCGGCTATCTGTCGGTGTACGCGCGGGTCAACCCGTTCGGCTTCATCGAGACGCCGTACCGCAAGGTGGTCGACGGCAAGGTCACCGATGACGTCGAGTACCTGACCGCCGATGAGGAGGAACGGTATGTGCGTGCACAGGCCAACTCGCAGCTCGGCGCGGACGGACATTTCCTGGAGGACAAGATCCTGGCCCGACGCCACGGCGAAGATATCGAATTCGTCCCCCCGGACGAGGTCGACTACATGGACGTCTCACCGCGCCAGATGGTTTCGGTCGCGACCGCGATGATTCCGTTCCTCGAGCACGACGACGCCAACCGTGCCCTCATGGGTGCGAACATGCAGCGTCAGGCCGT